>NZ_JBFLUG010000106.1:0-26724 GCF_041008525.1 Parafrankia sp. FMc2
GGGAAGGGAGGGGGAAGGGAGTTCTCCCTTCCGGGCGGTGGCCTCCCTTGGCTCCTCCCTGTCGCTCTGCGTGCGGGCCGGGCCCGTGCGGGGGGCTGGAGAAGGGGGGTCGCCCCGGCCGGTCAGCCGTCGCCCGGGGCCAGGCCCTCGGCGGTGTCGAGGAGCGCGGCCGGGTCGGCGGGGGTGACGGACTTCGCCATGTACTCGGCCAGGTAGTGGACCGTGCCGTCCGGCAGCTGCGGGCCGATCGACTTTCGATCGGCCCGGATGTGCGGAAACGTGCAGGTCAACGCCGGTGATCGCCGGTGGTCGGCGGTGTACGTCCTAGTTGGGTTGCGGTCGGGTCGCGGGTCGGGTGCCACCTGTGCACGATCACGCGGTGGCACCCGATCCGGGAGAGGACTGCGGGGGACTTGGGGGGACTCGTGCGGAGTCCGGTCAGGCCGCGCGGCGGGCCGGTGAGGTCGGGCGGCTGCCGGTGCGCGGGTACCGGTGGATCAGCTGGGCGTGGGGGCCGTGGAGTGTCAGGCCGGCGGTGTTGCGGGCCTGGACCTCCCGGCGTGCCCCGCCGAACAGGGCGTTGTAGGCCCGTTCCAGGGCCCGGCAGGTGGTCCTGTCCTTCGTGTCGAGTAGACGCGCGGTCAGCTGCCGGGCGGCGGTGTCCCGCTCCCGGATCGTGGCGAGCCCGAGGCGCTGCACGCCCTGGGCGACGAACACCCAGGCCTGTTCCTCGCTGACCCTGCTGCCGGTGGTCGGCATGTCCGACGCTGCCAACGCCACTTCCAGCTCACCGATGTGCAGGTTCCGGTAGGTGCGGGCGGCCGTGTCCGCGTCCCGTGCCGTCTGCGTGGAGGTCATCAGGCGACCGCCTGCCGGATCGAGGTGGACGCCAGGACCAGGGCGTGGGTATGGATCTGGTCGTAGCGGGAGACCGTGCCCCGGCCGTTGCTGCCCCAGTAGCGATCGGAGACCCGGCACATCGCCCCGAGCTTGCGGTTCTTCGCTGCGGAGGTCATGCCGGTCTTGTCAGCGGCGCGCCACTGCGCCCAGGCCTCTTCGTGGGCCATCGCGGCCAGCTCCCGGCGGGCGACCCCGGCCGGACCCCCGAGACGGGCCGTGCCCTGTTCCACCAGCGCGACGAGCCGCAGCAGCGGCACACGGGTCTCCGGGCCGAGGTCGGAGGCGCCCAGGGCGACCATGACCCCGAACAGGCCCAACGAGGAGATCAGGTCCCAGCCGGACAGCGGGGTCCGCCGCGCGCTCACCAGGCGCTCCGGAACGCGCGGTGGGCACCCTCGGCCACGAGCATGTTCGCCACGGCCCGGCGGCAGCGCATCACCCGCGGGTCGTGGTCGAGGTTACGGCTGCGGCGGATGTTCTCCGCGCGGCGGGCGAGAGTGGTGATTCCCCAGAAGGCCACCTGGGTGTTGACCTCGGCCCGGACCTCCGCCGGGGTGTCCAGCTCCTTGAGGGACAGGTCAGCGTCCACGAGCGCGGCGACCATCGCGTCGAACGACGGTGCGGGCCCATCGGCCGCGCGGGTGGTCTTGCCGGGGCGCTCGGCAGTGCGGGTACGGGACATCGATCGGTCCTTCCACCGGCCCCCGGACCCAGCCGGGAGCGCACCAACAGATCGGGTGCGGAAGGCGCCACGACGTGCACAGACGCTGTACGCTCAAAGAGCGATCGCAAGTCGCGTCCGGCCCGGTGTGGGTTGCCTCCCACCCGGGCCTTTTTCATGTCCAGAAGGCCCGGGGTCTTGCCCTGGTGAGACGGGGTTGCCTCCCCGTCTCACCGTTGTTGGGTTGTACCAACAACGCCATTGATACACGACGCGCTGCGCGGGTGTCAAGGGTTGTTAGCCTGTGGGTACAACCTTGCAGGTTGAGGGCAGGCGAAGGGGCAAAAGTGATCTTCAATCCGGCGGACCCGCGCCCGCTTTACCACCAGCTCGCTGCGCTGCTCCGGGAGCAGATCCGCTCTGGCGAGCTGGCTCCAGGCGCCCAGGTCCCCACCGAATCCGAGCTTGCCGAGAGGCATTCGACGAGTCGCAACACGGTCCGACTGGCGTTGAACCTCCTACGCACCGAGGGTCTACTCATCTCTCAGCGGGGGCTTGGGAGCTTCGTCCGCCCGGAGCCGCCGATGAAGTACTACGCGTCGCTGACCGGCTCCCGTCGCAAGCGGCTCGAAGCTGACCGGCGACGGGACACCTTCGCCCAGCAGATCGAGGCACAGGGGAAGACCCCCCGGCAGGTGAGTACGACGGAGGTCGTCCCGGGCACTGAGGAGATCACCGCGCACCTTGCCCTGCAATCGGGCGAATCGGTCGGGGTGCGCCGTCGGGTGATGTACGCCGACGACGAGCCGCTACAGCTTGGAGACAGCTACTACCCGCTCGACATCGTCGGTGAAAGCAAGATCATGGACCCGGCGGACGTCGTGGAGGGGACCGACCAGGTTCTCGAGGACCTCGGGCACATCCCTACGCGATACGAGGACGAGATCACCTGGCGCATGCCGAGCGCCGAGGAATCCTCCAAACTGCGCCTAACGCCGGGCGTCCCCGTGGGCAGACTGCTCCGAACGAGCTTTGACCAGCATGATCGGCCGATCGAGGTCTACGTCGTGATACTGCCCGGAGATCGTCACGTCTTGCTCTACGACGTCTCAGCTGAGTGATCACGCCACCCGTCTCGTAGCCCCTGTGCCAACTTTCCGTACTTGTTCAAGGGCGGCCCTGCGGGCCGCGCCAGCAACACGAAGCGGCCGGTACCTCTCGCAGGTACCGGCCGCGTGTGTGTGAACTCCGTCACGGCGTTCGCCGCGACGGCCCGAATGATCAGGAGCTGAAGCAGGGCGGTGGGAGGGAAGGCCAACCACCCCCGCCCCCCGGAGTGGGGATCACGGCGACGCACGCGCCGCGCCGCCCAGGACCCGGCCGGGCCCGCCGCGCTCCGGACTGCGCGTGGCGCTGGCGCGCCATGCTCGCCGGGCGCGTCGTCCCGGCCACCCGGTCGGCGTGTCGGAGCGTCGCCGTGATCCTCTCGGATCATCGAAGTTGATAGGACCGCCACCGGTGAGCTACCGCGCGGTGATCGCCGAGGGCCGGGGTTCTCCCTGGTGGGACTGCGTTTGAGCCGGAGGCGGGGATTGAACCCGCGACCTATCGCTTACGAGGCGATTGCTCTGCCACTGAGCTACTCCGGCGACTGCTGGGCGAGTGCGGGTTCACAGACACCGTCACCGCCCTGCCCGCACGAGTATGCCAGACGGGAGCCCGGTGGCGATCGGCACCTGCGGCCGGGGTTGCGCGCATCCGCCCGCAGCCGTTCGCACCCGGTGACGCACCCGGGGACCGCTGGTTGCGTGCCGACGTCGCGATGTCACTGATCTGATGTTCTGAGCAGTAAGCCACACGAGGTGGACCGTCGGTTGCCCCGTGGAAGTGTCGGGATCGGGACGTGCACTGATCGCATGCCAGGAAGGGCTTTCCGTGACGAAATCGCGAGCGGTTCTCCGGACGGGTCGGTCTGAAGGTGCCGAAAAGGCACCCCCGGTCGCAGTGGCTCCGGTGAGGTTGCGTAGGGTTTCGCTCCATGACCGGGGCCGGGGAAGGAGCGCCAGGAACGACGCGCGGAGCGTCGCTGCTGGTTGCCGAGGACGACGAGGCATCGCGAATCGCACTGGCACGCAGCCTTGAGCGATTCGGGTACCGCGTGCTGGAGGCTGCGGACGGCGAGGCGGCGCTGCGGCTGTTCCAGACCACCGAGGTGGATCTCGTTGTGCTGGACGTGGCAATGCCGAGGATGGACGGTTTCGCCGTCCTGAGTCGGCTGCGGCAGACCAGCGAGGTTCCGGTGATCATGCTCACCGGTCGTGCCGAGGAGGTCGACCGGGTTGTCGGCCTCGAACTGGGCGCCGACGACTACGTGGTCAAGCCGTACTCGCTGCGTGAGCTGGTGGCCCGGGTCCGCGCCCGGCTGCGCCGCCGGCCCGTGGAGGCCCCGCCGCAGCGCACGGGCGACGGCAACGAGCCGCTCGTCTACGGCGACGTCTCGATCGACCTGCGGGCCCGTGAGGTGGCCGTCGCCGGCGAGCGGGTGGACCTGACCGCACGCGAGTACGAGCTGCTGGCCTTCCTGGCCCGCCACCCGCGCCGGGTGTTCAGCCGGGAGGAGCTCCTGGAACAGGTCTGGGGGACCCGGTTCCAGGATCCAGCCACCGTGACCGAACATGTGCGGCGGGTGCGGACCAAGGTCGAGGGCAGACCGCCACAACGCCGGCTCGTCACCACACTCCGGGGAATGGGCTACCGCTTCGATCCGTGAGTTCGATCGGCTCGCGGAGCTCCTTGTCGTCGAGGTCCAACTCGATGATCGACCCGTTCGGGACGGGGTTGCCACGCTGGTGCTCCCGGTAGCCGCCCATGTCGAGGCGGTCGACGCTGCCAGCGCGGCTGCGCAGGCACCAGTCCACCGCGCGGATGAACATTCCGTGGCTGAAGACCACGACGAGGCCATCGGGGATCAGGCTCAGCCGGGCCAGCAGCCGATCGGCGCGGTCCATCAGCCCGGCGAACGACTCGCAGCCGAGATCCGGACGGTCGACCGCATACGGGTTCGCCGCGTGCCAGTACGTGTCGGCGAACGGCGCGCGCTCCCGGTCACTGAGGTTCTGGCCGTGCAGGCTGCCCAGATAGGTGAACTCCTGTACCTCCCAGATCTCCTCGGGCACGGTGGGGAACCTGCGGGCAGTCGGCCGGGCGGTGCGCCGGGCCCGCAGGAAACTCGAGGTCACAACGAGCGACGGGGCGTGCGGAACCGCGTCGGCCACGACGTCGGCCTGCCGTAGACCCAGCTCGGTCAGCGCGATGCCCTGTGGTTCCGCGGTCGGCAGACCCGCGTTCGCCATGCTCTCCCCGTGTCTGACCAACCACGTCAACCGTCCCACGGTGCCCCCCGGATCGTGTAGGCGTACTCGGTGTGCGGCAGCGGAACGGACGTCGGCAAGCTGCCGCCCCGTGCCCTGACATGTGCTGTGCGTCTACTGCTCCCCGCGTCGGCGGGACCGCCCGCGCCGCACCGAGGGCTCCGAGGATTCCGAGGATTCCGAGGATTCCGAGCCGGAGACGTCCGGCGGGACGCCCGGTTGCCCGGACCCCTCGACCCCCTCCGTCCCCGCGGGGGCTTCCGTTCCCGGGCCCACGGCGCAGCTCGGCGGTCCGGAGACCGCCGGTGTGGAGACTGTCGATCCGGAAACGGCCGATCCCGGGACAGCTGGCTGCTCGGAGGCTGGCTGCCGGGAGCCGTGGGTCGCCTCGTACGCCTGGCGGGATCCGCAGACGTCCGCATGTGAGCAGCTGTGCCGGCCTCCGCCGTCGAGCTCGACCGTCACCTGCTGGCGGGGGACGTCGTGGCCGACCACACGGCCGTCACCGACCGGGGTCGAGGCGCGTTCGCCGAGGGCGGGAACCGTGGCGGTGAACTGCTCGTAGAGCGGGTGCTCGTAGCGGAGGCAGCACATCAGCCGTCCGCAGGCACCGCTGATCCGCATCGGGTTCAGCGAGAGGTTCTGATCCTTGGCCATGCGTACGCTCACCGGCTCGAAATCGGTGAGGAAGGTGGAGCAGCAGAGGTCCCGCCCGCAGGAACCGATGCCGCCCTGCAGCTTGGCGCTGTCCCGGGCCGAGAGCTGGCGCAGCTGCACCCGGGCGGAGAGGGTCCGGTTGAGATCGCGGACCAGCGAGCGGAAATCGACCCGGTTCTCCGCGGTGAAATAGACGGTGATCGCGTTCGTCGCGAGGACGACATCCACGCCGATGACCTTCATCGGCAGGCCATGCTCCCGGACGAGTCTGCGGGCGGCGACCCTGGCCTGCGCCCGGCGCCGCCGGGAGGCGTCGTTGCGTCGCAGGTCCTCCTCGCCGGCGAGCCCGGCGAGGACAGGCAGGCCGCCGACGTCCTCGCTCACCCACTGCGGGGCCCATACGCAGGTTGCGACCTCAGCGCCCTCGTCGGTCGGGACCAGCACCCGGTCGCCCACCCGCGGGCTGTGCGGGCCGGGGTCGGCGTAGTACAGACGACCCCGCCGGGAAAAGGAAACCGCACACATCATCGGCATGCGACGGCCCGCCACCTTCCCCACTCGGGTGCCCGGTACACCCGGAGAAGACTATGACGGGTATGGCGTCAGCACCCTCGGTTCGCGCATCTCGGGCCCGCGCCGGGTCGGACGGGTGCGTGCCGTGCCGTCATCCGATCCGGGCGGCCCCCGGAAGACGGTAGACGGCGAACGGCGCGACGATCACCGGCCGCGCGACGTTGCGGACCGGCGTGCCGCCCGGGGTGCGGCCCATCTCCTGGCCGTGGTGGGCGTGCCCGTGGACGGCAAGCGCGGTCGCCGGCTCCCGGGCGGGCCGAGCCGCGGCCGTGGCCGTCGCTCGGCGGCGCCCCGCGGCCGGGTGCGGCTCCGGCCAGACGCCGAGGCGGGGCAGAGTCGCCGCGTTGCCCGCCCGCCGGCCGCCGTCCGTGCGCGCGGTGGCAGCCCCCGTGCCCGCATAGGCCCACCATGAGGAGGCGGACCCCTGGCTGCCCGCGGACTCGTGGCTGCCCGGCTGGTCTGCGCCGGTCGGGGAGTCCGCGGGGGCGTCGCCGGCCAGCGCGCCGTCGATGGCGGCGCCGAGCAGGGAGCTGCCGAGATACCGGTGGATCGCGGGATCCTCGCCGGTGAGCGTGTCCGCGACCGGCGCGTAGTGCGTCAGCGCGATGCGCAGGTCGGTGTCGAGCCGCGCCAGCGCGTCACGGAGCTGGTAGGCCGCGTCCGCGCCGGGAGGGACGCTGGCCGCATGGCCCTGCGCGAAACCCTTCACCCCGGCGACTCCCACCTGACCACCGGGCGTCTCGACAGTTGTCGCGGTGCCGTCGAGAACGATGGCACCGACGGCGCCGAGCATCGCCGCGACCTGGTCGCCCACGCCGGTGTCATGGTCGTGGTTGCCAAGCACGGCCACCACCGGCAGGTCCAGGTTCCCGACGACAGCGCACAGCTCCGCCGCGGATTCGGGATCGCCCCGGTTGGTCAGGTCACCGGCGAGCAGGAGAAGATCCGCGACCAGGGCCGCGCGCTGGTAGACGGGCCGGAGGCGGTGCGCGGACCCGGGAACGACGTGAAGGTCCCCGACAGCCGCAACCCGCATGATCATCCCTCCGTCACGTGCGGCGGCGGCGCGCCGCCTGGTCGCCGCCGCCGCCCGTCTCCGGGCGGCGACGTCACGCAACAGGTTCTCACGCGTCGCGTAGCGCGAGCGCGAGAGACTCGGTGGTGAGCTGCGGCACGAGTCCCGGATTGTCTGCGAGTGTCTGCCGGGTCGCCAGGACGGCCTCCCAACGGCGCAGCGTCTGCTCCGGAGTGGCCGTGGCCGCCAGTCGCTCGATGGCCTCCGCGTGGTCCGGGTGGACGGGTGCCACGCCCGCTCGCAGCTGATGGGCCAGGACGTCCCGGTACAGGCCGGCGAGATCGACCAGCGCCCGGTCGAGGGAGTCGAGGACGGTGCGCCGCCCGCGGCTCTTCTGCGTCCGCTCGAGTTCCTTGAGCGCTCCGGCGGCGCCGCGGACCTGGATCGACTTCGGCTTGGCACCGGCCCGCGCGCCGCCGCGGGCGGAGGCGGACCGGGTGCCGGCCGAGGTCGCGCCCACTCCGAGGGCCGTCTTGAGCGCTTCCGTCTCGGCCTCGTCCCGGTCGGCGTTGGCGGCCTGCGCGTCGGCGTTGGCGGCGTCGACCAGATCGGCCGCGGCCGCCAGGCAGTCACCGACCCGGTTCAGCCGGGACGGCAGCCGTAGCACCGCCTCCCGGCGGGCCCGGGCCTGCGGGTCCGCGGCCAGTCGCCGGGCCTGCCCGACATGCCCCTGGGAAGCCTGCGCGACCATCCGCGCGAGTCCTTCGTCGACGCCCTCCCGCACGAGGGCGGCGGTGACGTCGTCAACCGGCGGCAGGCGCAGCGCCACGGACCGGCAGCGGGACCGGATCGTCGGCAGGACGTCGTCGACGGACGGCGCGCACAGCAGGAACACCGCCCGCTCGGCCGGCTCCTCCAGGGCTTTGAGCAGAGCGTTCGCCGCCGAGTCGGTGAACCGGTCGGCATCGTCGATCAGCAGGATGCGCCACCGGCCGGCGCTGGGTGCGCTGGCGGCGTCCCGGATCAGGGCGCGCACGTCGCGCACCCCGATCGACAACCCCTCCGGGCGGACGGTGCGCAGGTCGGCGGCGGTGTCGGACAGGACGGTGTGGCAGCCCGGGCACTGACCGCAGCCGGGCGGGCTGTTCTCGCAGAGCAGCGCGGCGGCGAAGGCGCGGGCAGCGACGGCCAGGCCGGACCCGGCCGGCCCGGTGAACAGCCAGGAATGCGTCATCCCGGCGCGGGCCGCGGCGAGCGGGCCCTGCGTCGTCACCAGCGCGGCCGCCCGTGCCGCCGCGGTGAGCGTCGAGACGACGGAGTCCTGCCCGACCAGCGCATCCCAGACCGTCACCCGCACATTGTCCACCCGGTGCGCCACCCGCCAGGGTGGCCCTGGCGGGTGGCGACGCCCGGGCGCGCCGTCAGACGGCGGCGGCCTCGGTCCCGCTGACGAGGCGGCCGGCGATCAGCGGGCGGATCCTGCGGTGCAGCTCCTGCGCGGACAGCGTGCCGTCGAAGGTGACGTGCCGATCCGGATCCTCCTCGGCGAGCCGGCGGAACTGCTCCCGCACCCGCTGCTGGTACGCGGCCGAGGCCGGGCCGTTGTCGTTGCCGCTGTCCTTGCTGGTGTCGTTGCCAGCGCCGTCGGGTGCCGGCGCCAGGTCGGGCGGCAGATCCAGCAGGATCGTGACGTCGGGCAGCAGCGAGTGGGTCGCCCACTGGGCCAGCACAGCCAGCTCGTTGCGGTCGAGACGCTGGTCGGCCCCCTGGTAGGCGATCGAGGAGTCCGCGTACCGGTCGGTCAGGACGATCGCGCCGCGGGCGAGCGCGGGTTCGATGATCCGCGCGACCTGCTCAGCCCGGTCGGCCGCGTCCAGCAGGGCCTCGGTCCGCACGCTCGGGCGGGTGGACGGGTCGTCCAGCAGCTCGCGCAGGCCGGTCCCGAGCCGGGTCCCGCTCTTCTCCCGGACGACGACGACCTCACGCCCGCTCGCCGCGAGCCACTCCTCGAGCAGTTCGAGCTGCGCCGCCGTACCGGCACCCGCGGCACCCTCGACGGTCACGAACAGCCCGGCGTGCCGGGGCCGCCGGCTGGGGCGGTACCGACGCCCCCGCACCGCGTTCCACAGCTCCGGCAGGACGGCCTCGCCGACCTTGTCATCCATCTGCCGATAGGAGAACAGGCCCACGGCGACGGCCAGCAGCCCGCCGCCCAGCAGCACGGCGGTGACCCCGTCCGCACGGACGTTGATGTCCCCCCACAGGTGGACCTCGTGAAAGCCGATCAGCCCCACGAGGCCCGGGGCGGCCGCCAGGACGAGGAGGAGGTCGACCCGGACCAGCGACTGCACCAGCGCGAACGTGCGGCCGCGCAGCTCGTCGGCCACCTCGGCCTGCAGCAGGGTGTAGCCGGTGACCCAGGCGACGCCGGCGAAGGCGCCGACGAGCACGACCAGGATGCAGGCGATCACCAGGTTCGGGATGATCGCGACGATGACCAGCGTGATACCCGCGCCGGTGACACAGACGCCGAACAGGCGGGTCCGGCTGTAGTCGCCGAGCAGCCGCGGCCCGGCGGCCATCCCGCTCGCCAGACCGATGAAGACGGCACCGAAGAGCACACCGTAGGCCGAGTCGCCGCCGCCGAGGAGCTCGACGTAGAGCTTGCCGAGCGCGACCACGCAGCCGGCCCCGGCGAAACCGCCGAGGATGCCCACGACGAGCCCGCGGACGAGCCGGTCCTGGCCGACGAACTTCCAGCCCTCGGTGATCGAGGCGAAGAAGCCCGGCTCGGAGCCGGGCTCGGGCCGTTCCGCGCGGCCGATCGAGCGCAGGCCCCAGATCACGACAGCGGAGCCGAGGAACGTGGCGGCGTTGAAGTACAGCGCGATGTCGAGCGAGCTGTCCTCGAAGAAGCTGATGCTCGGTGCCAGGGCGCGGGACACCGTGGCGAGCAGCGTGAAGATCGCCGCCGCGAGCGGCGCCGTGCCGTAGGTCGTGATCAGGCTGAGCGTGTTGGCCGCCGCGAGCCGGTTGCGCGGGACCAGGTGCGGGATCGAGGCCTCCTTGGCCGGCGCCCAGACCAGGCTGACGCATTCGACCAGGAAGGAGGCGATCAACAGCCATTCGAGCGTGCCGACGATCGGGATCGACAGGAACAGCGCGAACCGCAGGACGTCGGTGACGACCATGGTCAGCCGGCGGTCGAGGCGGTCGGCGATCGCACCGGCGAGCGGGCCCAGCACCAGGGCGGGCAGCAGCCGGACGATCAGCAGTGAGCCGATCGCGTACGCCTTGCCGGAGAAACTGGTGGTGAGCTCGGTGACCAGCGCCGTGGTCGCGAGCAGACCCAGCCAGTCGCCCAGACTCGACAGGCTGAGCTGGATCCACATCCGGCGAAACTCGGGGATGCGCAGGACGGCCCGCACATCGCTGTCCGAGCCGTCGGAGGTGCGCGACCGCGGCGGCGGCGAGGGCACCGTCGTGACCGGGTGGCGGCTGAGCGGTCGGCGGACCCGCATGCGTGGTGCCCGCCGCCGCGCGCCGGCGCCCGTCCCGTCGCGGTTGGCCGAGTTCTGCTCCTGCCGCCGATCCTGCTCGTGTCGCTGCCCCTGGGGCTGGGCCTGCTCGTGTCGCTGCTCCCGGTCGGCCGGGACGGGTACGCCCGCCGCGGGCCCGCCAGCCGGGACCTGTATCGGTGTGCCTTCCAGATCGCCGCGGCTTTCGCCGACGGGCAGATCCATCAGCCGGACCGTCGCGAGCCGCCGGAGGCGGCTCCGGGAGCTCCGGCGGCTCCGGTGCCGCCGTCGCTGTCGCCACCGTCGGTGCCGCCGCCGGCCGCCGGCGTGGCCGAGGGCCCACCCGCGTCCTTACCGGCGCTCGCGGCTCTCGATGTGGTCCTGGCTGTGGTCCTGGCCGTGCTGGCGGGTTTGTCCTTGTCCGCCGTCGTGCCCTTGGCCGCGGACTTCGACTTCGCCGGAGTCTTCTCGGTGCTCTTGGCGGTCGAACGCGACTTGGTTGTGGCCTTGGTTGTGCTCTTGGCGGGCGCCTTCGTGGTGGACTTCGTCGTCCGCCGGGTGGTCGTGGTGCCCCGGGCCCGGCGGTCCGCCAGCAGCTCCGCGGCCCGCTCGGTGCTGATCGTCTCGACCGCGTCGCCCTTGCGCAGGCTGGCGTTCGTCTCGCCGTCGGTCACGTAGGGCCCGAAACGCCCCTCCCGGACGACGATCGGGCGCTCGGTCGCCGGGTCCTGCCCCAGCTCGCGCAGCGGCGGGGTCTGTGCGGCCTGTCGCCGCCCGCGCGCCTTCGGCTGGGCCAGCAGCGCCAGCGCCTCCTCCAGGGTGACCGTGAAGAGCTGCTCCTCGGACTCCAGCGACCGGCTGTCGGTGCCCTTCTTCACATAGGGCCCGTACCGCCCGTTCTGGGCCGTCACCTCCGCCCCGTCCTCACCCACGCCGAGGACCCGGGGCAGCGTGAGCAGCCGCAGCGCCTCCTCCAGCGTCACGGTCTCCAGGGACATGGTGCGCAGCAGGCTCGCGGTCCGCGGTGGCTCGCTGTCCGTCGTCACGTAGGGGCCGTACCGGCCGGCCTTCGCGGTGATCGACGCGCCGCTCTCCGGGTCGGTGCCGAGGACCCGGTCACCGCTCGGCGCGGCCAGCAGCTCCAGCGCCCGCTCGACCGTGAGTTCGTCCGGAGCGACCTCGTCCGGGACGCTGGCGCGGCCCTCGCCATGCTGGACGTACGGGCCATAGCGCCCCACCCGCACGACGACGGTCGCGCCGTCCTCGGCCTTGCCCAGCGGAATCGAGTTGACCTCGCGCGCGTCGATCTCGCCGAGCCGCTCCCCGACCAGGTGTTTCAGGCCCTCCACCCCGGCCGAGCCGTCTGCCTCGGTGGAGCCGAAGTAGAAGCCGGTCAGCCAGTCGGCGGACGCGGCCGTGCCGGCGGCGATCGCGTCGAGGTCGTCCTCCATCGAGGCGGTGAACTGGTAGTCGACGAGCCGGGCGAAGTGATCCTCGAGCAGACCGACCACAGCGAAGGCCACAAAGCTCGGGACCAGGGCCGAGCCCTTCTTCCAGACGTAGCCGCGGTCCTGGATCGTTCCGATGATCGACGCGTATGTGGACGGCCGGCCGATCCCCAGCTCCTCCAGCGTCTTGACCAGGCTCGCCTCGGTGAACCGCGGCGGCGGGCTGGTGGTGTGGCCCCGCGGCGTGAGCGTGCGGGTGTCGAGCGCGTCACCCTGGCGGACGTCGGGCAACCGCCGCTCGCGGTCCTCGAGCTCGGCGTCCGGGTCGTCGGCGCCCTCGACGTAGGCCCGCAGGAATCCCGGGAAGGTGATGACCTTCCCGGACGCCGAGAACTCGGCGTCCTCACCGGCGGAGGACCGCGCGCCCAGGCGGATCGTGGCGCTGGTGCCGCGGGCGTCCGCCATCTGGCTGGCCACCGTGCGCTGCCAGATCAGCTCGTAGAGCCGGAACGAGTCGCCGTCGAGCTCCCCGCGCACCTCGCCCGGTGTCCGGAAGTGGTCGCCGGCCGGTCGGATGGCCTCGTGTGCCTCCTGGGCGTTCTTGACCTTCTTCGCGTAGACGCGTGGCCGGTCCGGAACGTACTCGGTGCCGTAGAGCGTGCGGGCCTGGTCCCGGGCGGCGGCGAGCGCGGTCTCGGACAGGTTCGTCGAGTCCGTCCGCATATAGGTGATGTAGCCGTTCTCGTACAGGCGCTGGGCGACCTGCATCGTCCGCTGGCTCGAGAAGCGCAGCTTGCGCCCGGCCTCCTGCTGCAGCGTGGAGGTCATGAACGGCGGGTACGGCGAGCGCCGGTAGGGCTTCGTCTCCACCGAACGCACCGTGAACGCCGCATCGGCGAGCCGGGCGGAGAGAGCCCGGGCGCCCGCCTCGTCGAGCAGGGCGACAGCGTCGGACGTCAGCTCGCCGGTCGGGGCGAAGTCACGGCCACTGGCCAGGCGCCGCCCGTCCAGCGCGACGAGCGTCGCGGGCAGGGGGGTCCGGTCCGGTGCGGCGCCGTCGTGCCCGGCGGTCTGCTGGAAGACGCCCTCGATGTTCCAGTACTCGGCGGTCCGGAACCGCATCCGGGCCCGCTCGCGCTCGACGAGGACCCGGGTCGCCACGCTCTGGACCCGCCCCGCCGACAGCTTCGGCATGACCTTCTTCCACAGCACGGGGGAGACCTCGTAGCCGTAGAGCCGGTCCAGGATCCGCCGGGTCTCCTGCGCGTTGACCAGGTTCTCGTTGATCTCCCGAGGGCTGTCGACGGCACGCTGGATCGCCTGCGGGGTGATCTCGTGGAAGACCATGCGCTTGACCGGGACGGTCGGCTTCAACGTCTGCAGGAGGTGCCAGGCGATCGCCTCGCCCTCCCGGTCCTCGTCTGTCGCGAGATAGAGCTCGCTGGCGTCCTTGACGAGCGACTTGAGCTTGCTGACCTGCACCTTCTTGTCCGGACTGACGACGTAGAGGGGCTCGAAACCGTTGTCGACGTCCACGCCCAGGCGGGCCCAGGGCTTGCCCTTGTGCGCGGCGGGAACGTCGGCGGCGCTGCGCGGCAGGTCCCGGATGTGACCGATGCTCGACTCGACCTGCCAGCCGGGGCCCAGATAGCCCGCGATCGTCTTCGCCTTCGCGGGCGACTCCACGATCACAAGGCGAGTTCCCTCCACCTTCGCCGCGCGGCGCCCGCCGGCCGGCCGGCGGGCGCTCGGGGAGCCGTCCGGGGCGCGCTCGCTGGGGACGCCAGCCGCACCGCCCGCGGTGGCGGACGCGGACGTCGCGGCCGCGGTGGCCGTGCCGGCCGGGGCGGTGGTCGCGGTCGCGCCCACAGGCTCGGTGCGGTCGGCAGGCTCGGCGACCGGCGTCGGCGACCCCGCGGTCGTCCGGCTCGTCGAATTCGTGCGCGGTGGCACTTCTCTCCTCGATACGGCGTGCTGCATCCGGTGGATCACCGTGACTGTTGCTCCAGCCCCGCTGACCCTCGTGTGATCTACCTCTGTCTGCTCCAATGCCCGCCCGGGCCGTCGTACGGCGCGCTGGCGTCTCCCGCTCCGTGGGCGTGGACGCGGGCCCGGCGCGACCGGACATCTCCCGCTGCCGGAATCGGCCGCAGGGAGCACCGTACGCCGGTGTGTCGCTGGAGGGATCCCCCCGTCCGCTGTCGAGGCCCGAGCGAGTTCTCTCTCTGTGGTCGCACCGGCCACCGACCGCACCATCGTGCCGTGGCAGGCGCCGGCTGGTCCAGCGTCAAAGAGATCTCCCCGCGCCGAGTGGCGCGACGGCGGCTGCACGGCCCGCGGTGCGCTGCCTGCGCTGCCTGGCACTGCGCTGCCTGGCACTGCGCTGCCTGGCACTGCGCTGCCTGTGCTGCGCCCTGCCGGGCGTCACAGCGGGCTGCCCGGCCTGATCGGGTCGCGGAGTCCGAACGTGCGGCCGGGCGCCGGTGCCGGTCGTCTGACCGGCACCGGCGCCCGGACCGGGTCACATCGGGAGTCCGGGTCAGACGCGAACCTCCGAGTCCGACTCCGGCGAACGGGACGGCGGCGCGGCGGTAACCGGGGGTCCGTCGCCGACGGATGATCCCCGCCGCCTGGAGACGACCACAACAGCGATGATCACCGCGGTGGCCGCCAGGGCGATGCCGATCCGTGCCGGCGTGTTCTCGTCCTCGCCCACCGAGAACTTCACCACCAGGGGTGCGATCAGCAGGCTGACCAGATTCATGACCTTGAGGAGCGGGTTGATCGACGGCCCGGCGGTGTCCTTGAACGGGTCGCCCACCGTGTCGCCGATCACGGTGGCGGCGTGTACCTCGGAACCCTTGCCGCCATACCGACCGTCCTCGACGAGCTTCTTCGCGTTGTCCCAGGCCCCGCCCGAGTTGGCCAGGAAGACCGCCATCAGGACGCCGCCGGCGATCGCCCCACAGAGGAAGGCCCCCAGCGGCGGATAGCCCAGACCGAACCCGACCGCGATCGGCGCCATCACCGCCAGGGTTCCGGGTGTCACGAGCTCTCGCAGCGAATCCCGGGTGCAGATGTCCACGACGGCGCCGTAGTCGGGCTTCTCGGTGCCCTGCATGATCCCCGGTCGGGTGCGGAACTGGTTGCGCACCTCGGTCACGACCCGCCCGGCGGCCCGCCCGACGGCGTTGATGGCCAGTCCGGAGAACAGGAAGACCACAGCCGCACCGATGATCAGGCCCACCAGTGCGTCGGGATAGGCCACATTGAGACCACCGACGGTGCCCCGGCCGATCTCGGGGGCGACGCCGGCGTCGGCCAGCGCTGTCGTCACCGTGTCCGTGAACGACCCGAACAGGGCGGTAGCGGCGAGGACAGCGGTCGCGATCGCGATGCCCTTCGTGATCGCCTTGGTGGTGTTTCCGACCGCGTCGAGCGAGGTGAGAATCGCCGCTCCGCGCTCGTCGATCCCCTCCGGCCCGGCGGACATCTCGGCGATTCCCTGGGCGTTGTCGCTGACCGGCCCGAACGTGTCCATCGACACGATGACACCGACAGTGGTGAGAAGTCCCGTGCCGGCCAGCGCCACCGCGAACAACGCGATCGTGACACTCCCGGACCCGAGCAGATAGGCCCCGAACACGGCTGCCCCGATGAGCAGAGACGAATAGACGGCCGACTCCATGCCCACCCCGATACCAGCCAGGATGTTCGTCGCCGGACCGGTCGTCGACGCCTCGACGACGCTCAGCACCGGACGCCGGTTCGTCTCGGTGAAGTAGCTGGTCAGAAGCTGGATGGCCGCCGCCAGCACGATGCCGATGAGCACCGCGCTGATCGCGATCACCCGGGGGTTTCCGCTCTGGGTGCTGCCGGCCATTCCCGGGAGCTCGGCGAAGCTTCCGGGCAGGTACAGCAGTGTGACAATCACCACGCCGACGGCCGAGATCACGGCTGAGATGAAGAAACCGCGGTTGATCGCGGTCATTCCGGTGCGGTCACCGGGGCGGGGCGAGACCGCGAAGATTCCGATGATCGCCGTGATTACGCCGACTGCTGGTATCAGCAGCGGGTAGACCAGCCCGTTCTCGCCGAAGGCCTTCACTCCGAGAATCAGGGCCGCGACCAGCATGACGGCGTAGGACTCGAACAGGTCGGCAGCCATTCCGGCGCAGTCGCCGACATTGTCGCCGACGTTGTCGGCGATGGTCGCCGCGTTGCGGGGATCATCCTCCGGAATTCCCTGCTCGACCTTGCCGACGAGGTCGGCGCCGACGTCCGCCGCCTTGGTGAAGATGCCGCCGCCGACCCGCATGAACATCGCCAGAAGCGCGGCTCCGAAGCCGAACCCCTCCAGTACCTGGGGGGCGGTGTCACGGAAGGCCAGGACCACCACCGCGGCGCCCAGCAGGCCCAGGCCGACGGTGAACATCCCGACCACACCACCGGTGCGGAAGGCGATCCGCATCGCGGCACGCTCACCGCGCTCGATCGCCGCCGCGGCCGTACGGGTGTTGGCGCGGGTGGCCAGGGACATGCCGACGAAACCGACCAGCGCCGAGAAGACGGCACCCACCACGAAGAACACCGAACGGCCCACTCGGGCACCGGTGTCGTCCGCAGGGAGAAGGAGCAGGACGAAGGGAATGACGATGACGAACCCGGCGAGGGTCCGGAACTGCCGTCGGAGATACGCTGCGGCTCCCTCCTGAACCGCTTTTCCCACCTCGATCATCTTCGGTGTACCGGCGCTCGCGGCCAGTACCTCGCGCACGAGGTATCCGGCCACCAGCAGTGCGAGCGCTGCGACGATCGCCACACCGGCGACCAACCCCACAGCTCCACCGCTAAGGTCGATAGGAGTGTTATCGCCCTGTAGGGTGTGGATCGGGGACATGGCTCCTCCCGGTCTGTCATGTGCACCCTCTGCCGCCGCGGCAGCGTGAGGGTGGGCGCCGACCGCCCACTCCCCACCACTCGTCGGCAACAGCCATGACGTCGCATCCGACGACGCTCTGGGTGGCGGACCGGTACCGGTCAGCGGGCGCGGGCCGGCTGGTGCGGGCCGGGCGGTCGCCGGAGGTGACTCCGGCGAGGAAGCGGACGCCGTTCCACCGGCACCGCTGTCCCGCCCGCGCGGCAAACACCCATGTGGCCCTTGCCTGTGGCCCGGGGCCCGGACCCCACAGGGAACACCAAGGGAAACTCCGACGGCTCCGATCAACCGTCGGCGAGATGCGGCGGAGTCTATCCGTAGGTGTGTGACGTGCGCGGGTTTTTCGGCTGTGACTGGCCGGGTCTGTTGGTTTTGTTGTAAAGAGTCCCCGGCTCTCGGCTGGCATGCACGGCAGCCGGTTGTCCGCAAGCGGTCGCGCCTGGTGACGATGCGTGCACCCAGGTGCGGGTGTCGCGATGCCTCCGCGAAACCGGAGCCGGACGCGTTACTGGGGGCCTCCGAGTTTCCGGAGACCCCCAGCGGGCGGTGAGGAGAGGCTGACCGTTCAGGCCTGCCGGCGGGCCGAACCGGCGATCTCGGCGGCGAGCGCCGCGTACGCGGCGGAGTCGAGGTCGGTGTCGTCGGCGGGTTCCCCGGTGTGCCAGGTCATCTCGACCACGGTTCCTGTGCCGTCCGCGCCTCGCCGGACGGCCACCTCATCCACCAGCCCTTCGATCAGGGCCAGCCCGAGGCCGGGAGGAAACGGCTGGTCGGAGTCGGCATCCCCGGGCAGGTCGGGAACGCCGAGGACCGACGCCTCCGGACCCGCCGGGTTCTCGAGGCCGAGGAGGGCGTCGACGCTGATCAGGCCACCGTCCGGCCCCGGGGCGATCTCGTCGCCCGGGACGCCGCTGTCGGAGACGACGACCGTGAACGTCTCAGCGGAGTCCGTCAGCTCCACCCGTACGAGTGCCTGGGGACTGCTCCGGCGGGTGACCCGGACGGCCCGGGCACACGCCTCCCCGACCGCCAGCTTGATCTCGTCGACCGCCCCGGCCGGCACGCCCGCCCGCCGGCTGACCGCGGTGGCGATCATGCGTGCGGTGCGGACATGGCCGGGCAGGGCTGCGAAGCACAACTCGACGGTGGGCATGCGTCCGGAGACCTGCCTTTCGCGAAGGGACCTGACGCGGCGAAGAAAGCTGCCTCAGTCGCGGGCGGCCAGGGCTTCCTCGACGGAGGAGTGGATCGGGAACACCTTGGTGAGCCCGGTGATGCGGAAGATCTTCAGAATGCGTTCCTGGGTGCAGACAAGGCGCAGGGAACCCTCGTGCGCGCGCACCCGCTTGAGACCGCCGACCAGAACGCCGAGGCCGGTGGAGTCGAGGAACTCCACGCCCTCCATGTCGACCACCAGGTGGTACGACCCGGCCGAGACCAGGTCGATGAGCTGCTCACGGAGCTTGGGGGCGGTGTACACATCGATCTCGCCGCCCACCACGACGACCGTGTGGGTCCCTTCCTGGCGAGTCGTGAGGGACAGATCCACGGATCCTCCTAGTGGTTCTTCCCGGCGCCCGCGCCTCGGGCAACCGACATCACGGCGGCACTACCCTCCCATGAGGAGGATCAATCCGGTAGCCCGCAACACGGAGCGAGCCGGCATTCGGCGCGGCCGGCGGAGAGTCGCTGTCACGCGGCCCTTCCCCGTCCGGGGCGGTGCACCTCGGATGATGCTATCGCCGATCTAGGGCCGTGACCGGCAAGGTCCGCCGTGGCCGCCGTACCCCGCCGGTGGTGGGACACGTGGGTTGTCCGGGACGGCCTATCGTGGCGGGCGTGGGTTCGTCGGCAGCCGCTGCGCAGGACTTCTCCCGCGCTGGCAGCGTTCTGTCCCGACTCGCCCGAGACAGCCGCCGGGCGGGCAACATCACCCATGTCGAGCACGTGCCGGCCCGCCGGGGCCAGGCCGTGCCGTGGCCGGAATGGGCGGATCCGGTTCTGGTCGGCCGGCTGCGCGCCGCGGGTGTCGAGCAGCCGTGGGCGCACCAGGCCGAAGCCGCCCAGGCGGCCCACGAGGGCCGTGATGTCGTGCTTGCGACAGGCACCGCCTCCGGCAAGTCGGTGGGCTATCTGTTGCCGGTGCTGTCCCGCCTGCTGGCGGAGCCGGGGGCCCGCGCGATCTACCTGGCGCCGACCAAGGCACTGGCCCACGACCAGCTCCGGTCGGTGCGCTCACTGCGGCTGACCGGCATCCGCGCCTCGACCTACGACGGCGACACGCCAGGTTCCGAGCGTGAATGGGTGCGGGCGCACGCCACGTTCGTCCTGACGAACCCCGACATGCTGCACCGGGGGATCCTGCCGGGCCACCGCCGGTGGGCACCGTTCCTCCGCGGCCTGCGATACGTGATCATCGACGAGTGTCACGGTTACCGAGGTGTGTTCGGCGCCCACGTCGCGCTGATCATGCGCCGGCTGCGGCGGGTCTGCGCCCGGTACGGATCCAGGCCGGTCTTCGTCCTCGCATCGGCGACCGTCGCCGACCCGGGGATGTCGGCCTCCCGGCTGACCGGTGTGGACGTGGAGGTGGTCGACACCGACGCCTCGCCCCGCGGGCCCATGGACTTCGCCCTCTACGAGCCTCCGCTGCTCGGAGCGGGCTCCCGCCAGCCGTCTCCACCCGCTGTCGGCTCCACCGCTGCCGGCTCCGGCGAGGGCGGGCCGGACCTCCCGGTCCCGCGCGGGGAGAACGACGCGCCGGTCCGGCGGGCCGCGACCGCCGAGTCGGCGGACCTGCTGGCCGATCTCGTCGCGGACGGCACGCGGACGCTGGTGTTCGTCCGGTCGCGGCGGGCCGCGGAGGTCGTCGCCGCGGCGGCCCGCCGCGGGCTGGGCGAGGTGTCCCCGGATCTGGCCAGCCGGGTCGCCGCGTACCGCGCCGGCTATCTCGCCGAGGAACGCCGCGATCTGGAGAGCCGGCTGCGGACCGGCGAGCTCCTCGGCGTGGCCGCCACGCCGGCGCTGGAGCTCGGCGTCGACATCAGCGGGCTTGACGCCACCGTCATCGCCGGTTTCCCTGGGACGCTCGCGTCGCTGTGGCAGCAGGCCGGCCGCGCCGGCCGGGCTGGGCAGGGCGCGCTCGCTGTCCTCGTCGCCCGGGACGACCCGCTGGACACCTACCTCGTGCACCACCCGGAGGCCGTCTTCGGCCGGTCGGTCGAGGCGAGCGTGTTCGACCCGGACAACCTGTATGTACTCATGCCGCATCTGGAGTGCGCCGCCAGCGAGCTGCCGCTGGCCGAGGACGATCTCGCACTTTTCGGCCCCGGCGCCCGCGCGGCCGTCGACGACCTCGTCCGCCGCGGCCGGCTCCGGCGCCGACCCGCCGGCTGGTTCTGGACCCAGCGACACCGACCGGATGTCGACATCCGGGGGGCCGGGGGGCCTCCGGTCCGGATCGTCGAGGCGGGAACCGGCCGCCTGCTCGGCACCGAGGACGCCGCGACCGCGCACTCGACGGTGCACCAGGGGGCGGTCTACGTGCACCAGGGTGCGACCTTCATCGTCGCCGAGCTGGACCTCGAGGACGCGGTCGCGTTCGTCGAGGCGGCGTCGCCGGACTGGACGACCGTCGCGCGGGAGCACACCGACATCCGGGTCGTCGAATCCACTCGTGCTGCCCGGTTCGGAGCTGTGGAGATCCACTTTGGCACGGTGGAGGTCACCCATCAGGTGACCGGTTTTCAGCGACGCCGGCTCGCCACCGGAGAGGTGTTCGGGCGGGAGCCACTCGACCTGCCGCCACGCCACCTGCGGACCAGGGCCGTCTGGTACACCGTGACCGACGACCTGCTGGCGGCGGCTGGAATCGAGTCCGCCGACGTGCCCGGCGCGGTGCACGCCGCCGAGCACGCGGCGATAGGCCTGCTTCCGCTGTTCGCGACCTGTGACCGATGGGATATCGGTGGAGTGTCGACTGCTCTGCATCCGGACACCGGCCTGACCAGCGTTTTCGTCTATGACGGCCATGCGGGTGGCGCCGGGTTCGCCGAGCGGGGCTTTGAACGGGTGGCGGAGTGGCTGGGGGCGACCCGGGACGCCGTGGCCGCCTGTGAGTGCCCCGCCGGGTGCCCGTCCTGTGTGCAGTCGCCGAAGTGCGGAAACGGCAACGAGCCTCTCGCCAAGGCGGCGGCCGTGCGGCTGCTGGATGCTCTGCTTGCCGCGGTGGACGGCGGCCGGCAGAAAACGCTGGAGTCCCGACAGGAATAGACACCTTCGTGGGCTGGGGGTGCAGACGACCGTATCGGGGGTAGACCGCCCTCTGTCGGATACGCGAAGCGGTCTGGTGTCCCGTAATCACGGCAGGAATCTGGAGGTCCCGGTGGTCACCGTCGGCGTGGTCCTGTTGCTACTGGCGGGTGTTCTCACCGCCGACCTCGTGCTGGAGAACTCCGGCCAGACCGAAGTCATGATCATGGGGCAGTCACTGTCCTTCGACATCTGGGGCTTGTTCGTGCTGGGCCTGGCCACCGGCGTCCTGGTGGTTGCCGGCGTGCAGATCGGGCTGCAGGGCTTCGCGCGGGACCGGCAGCGGCGCAGAGAAGAGCGCCAGCGGGCCCGGGACCTGGCGGCGATGACCCGCGCGGTGCCGGCGCCGCAGCCAGCGCCCGCGCGGCCTGCCCCGAGCCCGGTCCCGGCCTCGATGGGTGCCGCTCCCGCCCGTACGGGACAGGCCGGCACGAATCCGCGCCCGGCGCCGGCGCCGAGCCGAGCCCGGACCGCGGATGCGCCTGCCGGCATGCCCGTTCCCGGAACTGCGCCCCGTGCCGGCGCCGCGTCCCACGCCGCCACGCCGCCGCCCCCGGCTTCGGTCCCGGCTGGTCGGGCGGCCGGCTCCGCGACCGTGCCCACCGAACCGCTGTCGATGGGCCGCCCTGGCCCCGACGCGGCGGAGGCAGTGAGGCCCCGGGCGACCGGGCCGGCCAGCCCGCGGGACGCCCGGCCCGCGGCTGCCGTGACCGGCTCGCCCGCACAGCAGGCCGGCCCCGCTGTCGCGGCGACGGCGCCGGGCCCTGTCGTCCCCGCCGCCCAGTCCGCGCCGGCCGCCGGCCGGGCGGGGGGCGCCTCCCCGCGGCCGGCTGAGCCGAAGCCTTCGACACCGCGTGCTGACCGGGTCGTCGCACGGGTCGCCGACCTGCGCCGGAGGAAGCACGAGTCGCGTCCCACGGACGGCCCGACTGGTGGTGACACGCCGGGGAGCGGCGAGCCCGCCGGCACCTCCGCGTCCACCACCGGCGCCCGGACGAGCTGACCCTCCGGCCGGCCGGCGCCGACTCGCGTCGGCGCGGCCGCCGTGTAGGCGTTCGGTGCCCCTTCCCACGGCCCGGCGCGGGCTCTGGCCCGCGCCGGGCCGAACGCGTGCAGAGGACCCGGCAGATCCGCCTCGACGGCCACGGTGACGCCGGTGCTGTCGATCTCGCATGCCGTCATCCGCGCGATGTTCGCGTGGGCGGTGTCCCTGGCGCGCTGACAGGCGAGGTCGGCTGCGGCCGAGCGGTCCGCCGCGGCGGCGAGCGCGGCGAGATCCGCGGCGGTCGCCGCCCGTTGGCGGGCCGCGTCGACCTGGAGGAGGCTCAGCGCCGTCGACCCCGCCAGGATCAGCACCATCAGCCCGCCGAGCAGCCAGATGGTGGCGGAGCCCTGGTCGGCGGCCGGTGGCGATGCACCCGGGTCCGTCGATGTCACCGTTCGCGCTCCCGGGCCGCGGCCTCGACGGCGGCGACCGCGAACGCGGAGACCGTGACCGTGGGTGCGATCGCACCTGCCCCACCCGCCCCCACGGTGGCGGCGACGCGGACGCGGACGCCTCCCTCGACCTCCTCGATGTCGATCACGGCGTCAGCCGGGGCGACCCGTAGTGCCCAGGCGCGGGTCGCCGCCGGTGTCTCGCCGCGGGCGGCGGCCCTGGCCGCCAGCCGGGCGGCCTCGGCGCACCGCGTCTGCGCCGACACCGCGCTGATCATCCACAGGAGCAGGAACACCACGGCCACCAGGCTTGGCAGGCCCATGGCGAGTTCGGCCGTCACCTGGCCCTGGTCCCTGTCGTCGCGGCTGGTCGCCAGCCTGGCCGGTTTCATCGACACGGCCTCAGAACGAGACCGTCAGCGCGCGCTGCACCACTGAGGAGATCAGGGACCGGGTCGCCGAGCTCGACACCACCGCGTACAACACGCCCGCGAAGGCGACGGCGGCGAGCGTGCCGACGGCGTACTCGGCTGTCGACATCCCCGCGTCGGCAGAACCAGAGCGGATGCTCGAGAGCCCGGGTGGACGCCGCCGCGGCCCCTCGACGCGAGCAGGCCGCCATGGGAGGGACGGAAGCCATGAGCCGAGGGTGCGCCCTGGGCGAGTCGGCAGCCTCGGGTGGAGCGGCGGCCAGGAACGGGCCGGCTGCGCGACGGTGAGGAAGGCCGCCAGGACAAACAGAGGGAGCAGGAGTCGCATCGTTGGCCTCCGGGCCAGGGTCGGGACGATCGGGTGGTTGTGCCCACTGATCGTCATCCGCGGACGCCTCGGCCTGGCCTGACACGCGGCCTCTGTGGACAGCCCGATCTCGTCCACAGCCCTGCGCCCGCCCGACCCGCCCGACCCGTTCGACCCGTTCGGCCCGCCCGACCGTTCGACGTGCGCGGCTCGGGGGCCCGTGCCTGGCCAACGCGGCGCGGGGACGGCCGGCGTGGGGACGGCGGTGGCGCGCCTCAGCCACGACCGGGGAACGTCAGACCGGGGCCGAGGCCCGGGGCGGAACCGACGACGACCGGCACGACCCCCAGCAGCAGGAATGCGGGCAGGAAACACAACCCGAGGGGAGCGACGGCCATCACACCCGCCCGCCGCGCCGCGGTGATGACCGCGGCGTGGGCATCCTGCCGGGCCCGGGCGCTGATCCTGGTGAGCGTCATCGCGAGCTTCGCACCGGAGGATTCGGTCCGACCGATGGCCGCGACCGCGGCCAGTACCGCGCGTGTCTCGTGCCCCCGGGCCGGCCTGGATCTGCCCGGGAGCGCGCCCGTCCACAACGCCCGCGCAGGTCGGGAGGCGACGCGGTGCGGCCGGGGATGTCGCCGACCACCGGTCCGGCGCCCACCCGCGGACTCCGCTGGATGTCGCGCGCCGGCTGCGTCCAGCAGCCGTTGGCAGGCCTCGTCCGCGGGCAGGCCGCGCCGCATGGCGCGGCCGGTCGCCCGCAGCTGCGCCCCGGCGGGGCCGCCCGTCGCCGCCCCGACCACTTCCAGCGCGTGCTGCGTGGTGGCCCCAGCGCGCAGGCACGCGGCGACGAGGTCGAGCGCGAGTGGCAGGTCGGCGAGCAGCCTGCGCCGGTACTCGCGGGACGTCGACCTGCCTGGAAGAGACCAGCTCCGTGAGGACCGGCCCTGCCGGAGCTCGAAGGGTCCGGCACACACCGGAGGTACCCGGGCCTGGACGCCGTCCGCGATCCGGCGCAGCCAGCGCAGTCCGGTGAGGTCAAGCAGCACCCCCGCGGCCAGGCACGCCGTCCCGACCGGCGGCGTCACCAGGACCACCAGAGGTGAGGCGCCGAGGAGCACGCCGAGGAGCACGCCGAGCACGGGTAGCCCGGCCACAAGGCGGCCGGACGAGCGTGGGCCGGCCAGCGCGGCCGCGAGTTCGTCCGCCCGGGCCGCGTCCGACCGGGCTGCGTCGGCGAGCATTGTCGCGACCGGCGCGAGCCGTACGCCAGCGAGCTGACAGACCCGATAGGCGGTCGCGAGCTGCCGGAGCGCGGCCGCGTCGCACCGGGCGAGCAGCCTGGCCGGATCGTCAGCGCTGACCAGCAGCTCCTGTAGCCGCGGCAGGTCGAGCCAGCCGCCCGACGGCCTGCGCGGCGCGCGCGAGGTCCGCCGGGCCCGGAACCGTCCGCGTGCCGCCGGGCTGTTCCCAGCCCGGGGCGGTACGACCACCGGCCCGGGCCCAGGGCCGGGGCCGTGTCGTTCGCCGGCGGGGTGCGCTGGCAGGTTGCCGACCGAGGCCAACGCCATCCGCAGCGCGTCACCCGGCGCCGCGCCGGCGTCCAGCTCGGTGGCGAGCGCGCCGAGCACGTCCTCCGCCGCCCCCCGCAGCTCGGCCTGGTAACGGGCGAGCGCCCACCGACGTACCGCGCGGTACCCGGAGCAGATCAGCACGACCGCGAGCCCCGCCAACGGCCCGCCGAGAGCCGTCGCGGTGAGGCTCGCACCGGCCTGCGCGGCACGGCGGGTGAGGCTGGCACCGGAGATCACCGCGCACCGCGCAGGCCCGGTGCGGGCGGTGCGGGCGGTGCGGTGAGCCTGGCGGGCGCGAGGCGCACGCCGCGATCCTCGAGGAGGCGCAGGAGCACCGGGAGACCCTCGGCTGCCGTGAGCCGGCCGGGGCTGTGCTCGTCTCGCCGACGGCCGTGCGACGCGGCATGCCCACTGCCCGCGACGAGCGCCGGGACGACCTGGACGAGTCCGTCGGCACCACGGCGCAGCACACCGATGCTGACCACGCGGCGGGCGCCGGCGCCGTCACGCCCGAGGTGGATGGCCACCTGGACAGCCGCGGCGAGATGGCTGTGCAGGGCGGCGCGCTGCAGCCCGGCCAGCGTGCCGAGCGCCTCCAGCCGCGCCGGGAGGGTCTCGGCGGCGTTCGCGTGCACCGTCCCCATGCCGCCCTCGTGACCGGTGTTCATCGCCATCAGCAGGTCGAGGACCTCCGGCCCGCGTACCTCCCCGACGACGAGGCGGTCGGGCCGCATGCGTAGCGACTGCCGGACGAGGTCCCGCTGCGTGATCTCTCCGGCGCCCTCGATGTTGGCGGGCCGGGCCTCCATCCGGACAACGTTGACCCGGGACAGGACCAGTTCGGCGGTGTCCTCCACCAGCACGATCCGTTCCGCGGCAGGTACGGCGTCCAGGAGTGCGGCGAGCAGGGTGCTTTTTCCCGTCCCGGTCCCGCCGCTGATCAGTGCGGTCAGCCTGGTGTCGAGGACGGCCCGCAGGACGCCCGCCGCGTCGGGCCCGACCGTGCCTGCTGCCGCGAGGTCGGCCAGTGTGAACGGGCGGGGGCGCGGCCTGCGCAGGGAAAGGCAGGTGCCACTGAGGGCCGGCGGGGAGAGCATTGCGTGCAGCCGGATTCCGCCGGGCAGCCGGACATCGGCGAACGGCATCGCGGTGTCGAGCCGGCGCCCGCCGCCGGCGGCGAGTCGCACGGCGAGGGCACGGACGGCGCCGTCGTCGGGAAACCGCACACCGGTGAGGCGGAGCCGGCCGGCCCGTTCGATCCAGATCCTGTCCGGGCTGTTGACCAGGACATCGGTCACCTCCGGGTCGCGGAGGAGGGTTGCCAGCGGCCCCAGCCGGTCCAGATGCTCCGAGAGCACGCTCCCGGCGGCCAGGGGCACGCCGCCCGCCACGGAGAGCGGACTGGACATCTGCTGCCCAGCGGTCCGCGTCGCGGCGGCCATCCACCCCGACTCCGGCCCCGGCACCGTCCAGGCTGTGGATGCCATGCACACCACGCCTGCCGCGGGCGGCGGCGGACGCACCGCCCGCCGGCGCGCTGTCGCTGCCCGGCGAACCGTCCGGGCCGATGGCGAGGCCG
>NZ_JBFLUG010000107.1:0-26514 GCF_041008525.1 Parafrankia sp. FMc2
CGCCTCGACCGAAGGTCGACTCAGGATCTTCCATCTCCCGCCCTACTCGCCCGAACTCAACCCCGACGAGTGGGTCTGGAAGAATGTGAAGAACGATAACGCCGGGAAAGTCGCCGCCCGCACTGTCAACGAACTGCGCGACAGCGTCAAGAAGGCGTTCGCTCGCCTCTTGGCCACACCGGAGATTATCCGAGGCTTCTTCCGATCTCCAGACCCGTCCTACATCAATATTCCACTAACTTAGTTTTCTCTTAGTAACGCCCACGGAGCAACATATAAACATAACTCGAATAATCTATGGGTTAAACTTTTAAATGCCAGGGTTGCTGCGGCGAAACAACAGTCAATGAATACTACAGCCACAGCCGAATCGGTCCGAATGAGTCGCGTAGGCTCGCCTCAAAACTTGCGGCTGGACTGATAGGGGAAACCTCACACGAGCTGTGGATCGTGTGGAGCCACGTGTTCGCGCGGCCGATCTGACCGATGCAAACACCACACCGGCGTGCAGGCATTGCAATAGTTCGAAGAGGGACCACGGTGCGCCCCTGAATCCGCCCGCAGGACATACTGGGGTTTGGCCGCAGTCTCACTGGCAGCCGCGCATCATGAGATAAGGCCGAGATATAGACACGAATGATCCGACACCCGGGTTTCGGATCATTCGTGTCTTCATTGGAGGATTCGCGTGGACCCGCAACCCAGCTTTATCATTCACGATAGACCCGTCGTTCGACCGGATCCGGCTTATATCGCCACGGTGGATCTAGCGCCATTTGGATTTTATGGGCAGATGGAGCAAATTTGGCTGCACCCCCGGGAAGGTGAACGATATGAAGTTTGCTGCTTGCCGTTCAGGGTCTACGGCCTTGCAATGGGTGACATTGTTCTACTCGATGCGAACGCAAGGACAGTCGTCAGTATCGCAGAATTCTCTGGAAATCGCTCACTCCGAATCTTCATTCCCTATGCGGTCCCTGCGGAAAGGTTTCATGCCGCAAGAGAGGCGGTTCTTTTTGCCGTTCATGACGCCAACCTAATGTCAGAGTGGAGCGGGGAGAGGCATGTGGCAGTCAATATCTCGCCGAAACAGTCTATGGCAGGAATTCTTGAGGTGATCCGAGACCTCGACGGCGTCGTGGCCTGGGAGTGGTCTGATGTAGAAGAATTTCGTGCAAACATCTAGCTTTCGCCTGTCTTCTTGTGGTTCGGGTTCGTGCATATTCTTGTTTTGTGGAGATCTGACCCGAGGTGGTGTGCCGTGGGGTATCGCGACGATGGTCTAGACATCCCGCGGAGCTAAGAGCGTGTCTCATGTGGATCACCTTGCATGATCTGAGATGTGAGCGACCGCCTTGCCCTGCGGGCTGGTACCGGACGAGCTCTGGGAACCCGTGGAACCTCTGTTGCCCTCCTTCACGCCGCGTCCGCAGGGTAGGGGAACGACTCGGTGGACGAGCGAGCGGTGTTCACCGCGGTGGTGTACGTGCTGACGTCGGGCTGTGCGTGGCGGCATCTACCGCCGTCGTTCGGGGTGTCGGCACCGACGGCGCACCGCCGGTTCCAGGTCTGGACCCGGGCGGGGTTATGGCCCCGGCTGCACCGGGCGGTGCTCGACCGCCACGGCGGCGCAGGAAACATGGACTGGACCTCGGCGATCGTGGACTCCGTGAGCGTGCGGGCGAGAAAGTGGCTCGCTGACCGGTCCGAGCCCGGTTGATCGCGGCAAAGGTCGGCTCTCAGCTGCACGTACTCACCCTCGCCGCCGGACTCCCGCTGGTCGTCGGCGTCTCCGGTGCCAACCTCCACGACGGCCACGCCCTGATCCCGCTGGTCACCGGGATCCGCGCGGTTCGTTCCCGGCGCGGGCCGCGGCGCCCGAACACCGCATGGGGAGCGACCGGGCTGGTCAGCCCCCGTTCCGCGCCGGGGTGCTGGAGGTTGTGCGCGACGACGCGTACCTCGGCGTTGGCCATGTGCTTGAGCTGGAAGTGGTTGGCGACGTCGCCGAGTGCCCAGACGCCGGGAACACCGGTGCGGTACGCCTCGTCGGTGACCACATGGCCGTGCTCGTCCAGCGTGAGGCCACCGGCCGCCGCGTCGATCAGGTCGGTGTTGGGCCGGCGCCCCGTGCAGATCAGGAGCAGGTCCGCGCGAACGTCGACCTCGCCCGCCGGGCCGGCCACGGTGGCGGCGATCCCGGCACCGTCCGGGCAGAGGGCGGTGACCTGGGCTTTGAGGAACGGGCGGTGCCCCTGGGCGGGCCGGGAGAGGATCCACGCAGCGGCACCAGCTGAGGTCCGGCCTCCGACCTGGCCGAGCAGACCAGCGTGGTCGACGAACACCGTGAGCCAACGGTCGGCGTCGGCAACCCTCCGGTCACTGGCGGAGTCGCGGTGATCAGGAGCCATTACCCTCTCGCTCCACCGCCGTGACCATCACCTCGACCAGCCCCAGGAACTCCGCCACCATCAGCCCGCCGCCCTCGAACACACCACCGGTCCACTCAGCGACCGCTTCTTTCAGCAATCGATCATGCCGAATGGCAGATGCCTCACTCCCCCATGCCAACCACAGCTACACACAGTCACAGGCAGCAGCTATCGAGCGGACGCAGTCTCCGCATGCTGAGTAGAACCTGAAAAACACCGGTGACGGCAGTAGCCAGCCGATACCTGAAGCCATTGAGTCGACGCCACAATCAAGGCCTTGATTTCGGAACCAGCAGCTTTGCCGCGGCCCTGCCGACACACCGCCACCGTGGGAATGGTGGGAGTAGTCAGAACAGCCGGCTCGCAGCCGAACGCAGTAGGCCAAAGTTCGCGGTCAGCCTCTATGAGGTCCAGTTCAGGTGCTGGGTGCGCTCAACGTCGGGTACTGCTACCTTACCGCTCCGGAAGATCGGCTGGGTCTGTTCCAGGTCAACGCCCGCGTTCCCGGCGGTGACCGGGTCGGGAGCGGTGGATCCCCGAGCGTCACGGCGATCTTTCGAGGGAAACTTGCCGTTGAGGACCATACGAAGAAACTTGGATCGAAGAATGATGAAATGGTGGATCGCCAGCGTCACACAGAAGGTGAGGACCGTAATCAGGAGCATATATGGCGTGGAAAGGCTCGGGTCCAGCGAGAGCACGGTTGCAAATATGTAGATCCAAAGAAAATGGAACAGATACACTGTGTACGAAGCATCGGCGAGATACCGCCAGGCGGGCCGCGGGCGGGAAACAAGACGAGCCGAGGCGGCGAAGATTGTGGCCAGCAGAGGAATCGTGAAGATCGTCTCTGTCATCACCAGGCCTGTACCCACCGAGAGCGCCCCTACCCACTCCTGCTTGGACGCGAGGAGAGCAAGACCGGTCACTGCGAGGAAGATCGGTGCGGGGCGCTGGAAGGACGGCAGAAGCCGCTGCCGGTCCAGATAGAGGAGCACGCCGAGCAGAAAATAGGGCAGGAAGTCCAGCGTGTGCTTCAGAAGGACCGCGTGGGTTCCGGTGCCGACTACGGGTTCCACCACTGCGCGGTGGCCGCCACGGATGACGATCGTGGTCACAAGAACAAAAAGCGTGATCGTCGTCATGCACCGAATGCGGTTTGCGGTGGCCCACTGGTAGGGGGAGGCGGAAGTGAGACGCGAGAGCAGGCTCACCGCGGCCGGTGCGCACAACGCATAGACCAGGAGGGAGATCAGGAACCACAGGTGCAGATACCAGCTCAACTCACCCGCCGGGGAGGGAATGGTGTTCCCCCGCACGTAGTCCAGGAGCGAGATATCCGGATCATTGTGGAAGTTGTAGATCAGCCAGAGCGCGGGAGGGTTCAACAGCACCAGTGTGATCAGGAGCGGAGTTCCCACTGCGGCGAATCGGCGGCGTATGGTACGGCCCGAGCCATACTTTCCGACAAGCATCGCGGACAGGAATCCGGAGATCAGAAAGAAGCCCTCCATCCGGAACAGGCTTGAGGAGTAGGCGATGCCGTCGAAGATCGGGTCGTCACCGAGCGTCGCCGTATGCACGAAAACGCCGACCATCATGAACGCGCCACGCAGCGCGTCCATGTGATGGTAATGCACCACCCCCAGAGCGGACGGCGCTTTCTGCTCTTCCACTGCGTCTCCCCCAACCCAGGCCGGCCGCTACGGAGAGTACTTCCGCATCCGACACCTTTGGAAGGATATTACCTTTTTACACCGAACGTCGACTGAGGGGGTCCCGTGGAGGCGTAGACACGTTCGTCGCTCCCAGGCGGTGAGGACGCGGCTCCATGTGGGCAGGTAGAGGTACCCCTCGAAACCGATTGCGTCGCGCGTGGTCCCGGGGCGGTAGCCGGTGATGCCTGTCCACCCGGCCACGGTGGTGCGGGTCGGCCTGATACTCCTTCTGCTGGAAGCAGACCTCGGACACGGCAGTCGGAACCTCAGCGACGTGTCCGTCGCACCCAAGGCATCCACCGAGAACAGCCCGGAAGAACTACCCCGCCCCCGTTCCAGCGTTTAGTGGCTCGCCCTTCATCCCAGCACAGCCGCCGGATGCCGTCGGATGGGCAGCTCTGCGCCCGAAGCCAGACCGTGACCATCCGGCTCACCCGACCCGGGCCCGCCTGACAGACGGTGACGCGTCAGCGACCTACCCGGGGCGAGCTTCCGGGGAGCCATCGGACCGCACTGAAGGATTGTGCCCCCGCTACCGACCCCGGCGCGTCAACGTGTTGCCCTCATCACGTCATGCATCGCCGGGCATGGTTCCTGCGCGGGCCGTAGGCAGCTGGCTGCTCTGGGTGTGAGACGATGGATCGGCTGTCAGGGGGACAGCCTCCAGGGAGCGAACCCGTGAATGATCTTCTGAAGATTCTCCTCGGCACAGCCATCGCGATGGCAATCAGTATGGCGCTCGGATTTGTGCTGTTCGAGATGGAGCCCTACCGGCCCCAGGATCCCGCCTCGAGCGGGTCTTCGAAATAGGGATGTTTCTCGATCGAGCTCGAAACCCTGGTCGCATGTTCGAGCTCACGGGCTTCGCGTTCTTTCACCGAGCACTCGGCACGTTGTTCCCCGGGTAGTCGCTGATTCCCCGCGGCGCTGTCAGCCGATTCTGGTGCCATAGACGTGCTGGACGGTGATCGTGATGAGCACCCTGCGGTCGGAGATCATCACCGAGCGGTACTCGTTCCAGTCGGGGTGTTCGCCGGCGGCGCTGCGGTAGTAGGTCACCAGGGCCTGGACCTCGGGTCCGTGGGGGTCGCTGCCCGGCCCGGTGAGTGTGGCCGTGCCCTCGGCAGTGGCCCACGCACGGCCGTCGGCGCTGGTGACCTCCAGGGCGGCTCGCGGGTCCCGGCGCAGGTTCGCCGTCTTGACCAGGCCCTCTCGTGTCGAGATGAGGATGGTCCCGGCGTCCGGGTCGTAGAAGGGCGTGACGGGCGAGAGCTGGGGGCGGCCGTCGGACTTGAGGGTGGCGAGGACACCGAGGCGGCTTTCGGCGAGCAGCGTCCGCGGGTTGAACGGGATGGCGGTCATGGCGTCATCATCGACGTTCAGATCGATGCGAAGGTCAAGGATGCGGGTCCGTGTTGATCGGGGAGCTGAACCCGCGGGCCGAGGCCCCCCGCACCCGCTGCGCTACGACGGCTCACGGCCTGCTCGCAACCGGCCGCAGCCGTGGCAGGCAACCGAACCGTAAGGCGTTGGGGTCTATGCGACCGAGCACCTGATGTCTGTTGCTCCGTTTTGAGTATTTCATGCGTCCGGTGGGGAATTCCGCTCCGGCGGGCCAACCGGCCAGACCGCCTCCAACCCACCTGTCTGGCCCAGGCGTACCGACCACTACTCTGCAGGGCTTCCGATCCCGTCGCGCGAATCGCCGCCGGTGACCGGAGGCCGTCGTTCGCGGCGTCGCTGACCAGGAACTTCCAGAGTTCCTGGAACGGAGAAAGGGTGCTGGTGCAGGTGTTCTCCCCAGGTTCGTCGCCGCGGCAGGCCGAACCGGTCACACAACACACGTCGTGGTCACGCCCGTCCGGTCCTCGCCGGTTCGGGCGAGTCCGCATCGGGATCATCGCCGCCGGACTCGGTGGGCTCGCGCTGAGTTCCTGTCAGCCGGTGCCGGGTGGCCCGGCTGGCGGTTCGGCGCCGACGAGCGCGCCGCCGGCCGCGTCGACTCCGGCGACTCCCAGTCCCACCACGCCGTCCGTCACCGCCGCGCCGACGGACGGCGGCCCGCAGCCGACGCCGAGCAGCGACCCCACCTCGACGCCCACCACACCGACATCCACCGCGGCGGAGCCCACGCCAGGAGACGAACGCCTGCTCCCGATGGGAATGATCACACTGGGCCAGAGACGGGAGGGTGAGCCGGTCACCGTCAGCGTCGCGCTCAGCATGGTCGGCTCGAGCCGACCCACCCTGTCGGGGACGGTCGACATCGTCGTCGACGACAGCATCCGCCACACCGTGACGCTGACACCCGGCGCGGGCCAGGGCACCGCCACCTGGGCGGTCAGCCTCGCACCCGGCGTACACCGGACGACGGCCACCTACAGCGGCAACGAGTTCTACCAGCCGTTCAGTTTCAGCGGCGGGACGACCATCCAGAACGGTCGGCTGGAGGTCACCCCGCCCGAGCGGATCGTGGCAGGGCAGACCTACACCGTGCGGGTGAAGGTCGTCCCGATCAACGGGGCGACCGGGACACCATCCGGAACGGTGCGCCTCTCCCACGGATTCTGGCCCGACCAGGCGACGGCGACTCTGGACGGAACCGGTAGCGCCACCGTCACCCTGACGGCGTCCTTCCCGTCCGGCAACACGCCGTCCGCACTCGTCATGTTCGTCGAGTACCTGGGCGACGGCACCTTCCTGCCGAACAGCTGGACCGCCGTACCCGCCATTCCGTACTCACTGCCGGACAGCAGTCCGGCTGACGGAGAGACGCCGGAGCAGGCTCGCACCTGAGCATGTCGACATCCGCTGCGGGGCGAGTGACGGACCTGCCATTACGGTGGTTCCTGTGGAGACGGCCGCTGACTCGTCCGCGCTGGAATGGCGGCGCGGTCTCCCCCGCAAACGCATGGCGGCGGCGTCCCTCCTCGTCGACGACAACGACGACAGACGGGTACTCCTGGTCCGTCCGACCTATCGGCCTGGTTGGGATCTGCCCGGGGGTGTCGTCGAGCAGGACGAGGCCCCCCTCGCGGCGGCCCGGCGCGAGCTCGCGGAGGAGCTGGGCCTGGACCGGGCGCCGGGCCGGCTGCTGGCGGTGGACTGGGTGCCGCCCTCGCGGCAGCGCACCGAGGGGCTGATCGTGGTGTTCGACGGCGGCCGGCTCACGCGGGAGGAGGCCGGCCGCATCCGGCTGCCCGCCGACGAGCTGGCCGCCTGGTCGTTCGCCGTGGCCGACCAACTGCCCGATCTCATGGTGCCTCTGCTGGCTCGCCGGGTCGCCGCCTGTCTGGCGGCGCGGGCGACCGGCACGACGGTCTACCTGGAGGACGGGGTGTTGCCGGGCTGACGGTGCCGCGGATCGGGGAGGAGGGGGGTGAGGAACGGGCTCTCGCCGCCGTGCCAGGAGACGAAGAGTTCCTCCCGCGCCCTGGTGCAGGCCACGAAGAGCAGGCAGCGCTCACGCTGGACGTCTCTGGCGTGCGCGACGTCGTCCTCGGCGGCTGGCGTGACCGCTCCCGGGGCGGGGACGTGCCCGTCGGTGACACCGACGACGGCCACGCAGCGGAACTCGAGACCCTTCATGCGGTGCATGGTGCCGACAGCGACGGCTGGCTCCGGCGGCGCGGTCTGCGCGGGTCTCTCCGTCGGCCGGGACAGGAGCCGGGCAGGTATGCCCAGCCGGTGCAGGGCGGGCAGCAGCGGCTCGGCGAGTGTCCTGGAGCGCACAGCCACGCCGATCTCGTCCAGGGCGATGCCGGCACGCTGCCAGGCGCGTACCTGCTCGGCGGCGTCCCGCACCTCGTCGGCCCAGGTGGCGGAGCCGCGCAGGCGGGGCGTGAGGCCGTGGATCTCCGAGCGGCAGCCGGCCGCCGAGTCGAGGCCGCCGTCGATGTCGTCGATGGGTTCACCGCGGAGCATGCCGAGGCTCCAGGCGAGGATCTCCGCGGTGGTCCGGTAGTTCACCGTGAGCCGGGTGGAGCGGCCGACCACCGGGATTCCGAGTTCGCGCAGGCTGACCCGGTTGTTGTAGATGCGCTGGTGGGCGTCGCCGGCCACGAAGATGTCGTCCGTGCCCGGTTCGACCGCCGCGCGCAGGAGGCGCCACTGCACCGGACTCAGGTCCTGCGCCTCATCGATCACGGCATGTCGGTAGGGGCGCTGCGGCGCCCGTTCGAGGATGCGCGCGGCCTCGACGCAGATCATCTCATGGGTCCATCGACGGGACGCCCGCAGTTCTCGGTCGAACCGCTGCCAGGCGGCCCACACCTGGGCCCGCTGGCGTGGGCCGAGCGGGCGGCTCCGGCCGGCCCGGCGTGCCTGCTGGTAGGCATGCTCAGTGGTGATCTCCTGCGCGAGGATGACCTGCCGCCACTCCTCCGACAGGAACGTCTCGGAGAAGGGAAGAGCGAGGGTGTGCACGACCGTGCGCCACACCGCACGTTCCTCGGCGTCGGTCAGGATCGCCGGCTGCGGGTGACCGGTCCGGAAGATCTCGTACGCGATCTTGTTGACGGTTGCGACGGTGACGCGCTCCCGCAGGCGCGGGTCGGGCACCAGCAGGTCGAGGTCGGTGGCGAGGGAGGCGGCCATCGTCGAGGTGAAGGTCGTCAGGAGCACCTGGCCGGTGCCCTGCGCGGCGAGGTGGTGCGCCCGGTGCAGTGCGACGACGGTCTTGCCTGTCCCCGGCCCGCCGGTCACCCGGGCGGGGCCGCGGAACCTGGCCTGTGCGAGGCGGCGCTGGGTCGGGTGCAGGTACACCCGCCACAGGGCGAACGGGTGCCGGAACACCTCGAGCAGCTCGTCCGGCCCGTCGACGAGGACGACCCGGTCAGCGCTGCGTTCGACCGCGGCCGCCACGTCGTCGGCGTCGATGGAAGCCCGTTCCACCTCGGACACCGCGCCGATCTCCGCCCACACCTCTTCCGGTGTCAGCCCCGCGGCCAGGCCGAACAGGGCGTCCCACTGGTTGGGCGGAAGGAAACCGCGCGCCATCTCCAGCTGTCGGACGTCGGTGAGCACGCGGGCGAAGGCGAGTGTCTGCTCGTCGATGCCGAGGCGGCGAAGGTCCTTGTCCGCGACGAGCGTGAAGAGCCGGTCCGGGGCCTGCTCCGCCACCGCGGCCAGCGCCGGGAGGGTGGCGTCGATCGCGACAACGTCACGGATCTCGATGCGTCCGGTGGCCGCGTTGACGGAGGCACGGCGGCGCTGGGCCCAGGCGTAGGCGTCGTCGTGCGGGAGCACCTTCAGCAGGGTGTAGGTGTCGCCGCTGTCCGGTGCGAGGACGATGCCGCGCCAGAACCTGTCGATGCGGATCGACCGGAACCGGTCGTCCCGGGCGTTGCCTATCTTCTCCAGGTGCAGGCCGGTGTGGGTGGCCGCCTCGAACCTGGCGAAGACGTCGAGCACCCGGCTCTGCACCTGCTTCTCCAACGCCGCGAAGCCGAGCAGGAAGTCCTTGTCGATCCCCAGTCGCGCCATGTCGTCCCTCCCACCGGGTCCCCGGAAGTTCGTGAACCCCGGGGTTCGTGAATCCCGGGGTTCGTGAGCCCCGACGTGCGTGGGCTCCGTGTCAGGTCTGGCTGCCCACCGCCGCGCCGTCGGCACCTGCGAGCAGCTCGCGGACCACGGGCACCAGGGGATGGTCCGGCCCCCAGACCCGCTGCAGGTCGGCCAGCAGCGCGGCGAGGGTCTTCGCGGCGGCCGCCCGCTGACCGGCGCCCAGCTGCAGCAGGCCGATCTGGCGGCGCAGTTCCAGGACCCGCGGGTCGTCCGCGCCGAACGCCCGGGTCTCGTCGGCCAGCAGTGAGCCGAGCTGCTCCAGGGCCCGCGCCGTGTCGCCGATCAGAGCCCGGCAGGTCGCCTCCCGCAGGCGTGCGAGCAGCAGTCGTTCGCTGTCGCGACCATCCCGGTGGGTGAGATCGATGACGATCCCCGCGTACTCGTCGACGGCCCGGCGGAAGTCGCCTCCCTCGAACATCAGCTCGGCGAGCTCGAGGCGCAGCGAGAGCACATCGGCGTTGTCGGCGCCCAGCGCCCGGCTGGCCCGGTCGACCGCCTCGGCCAGGATGGCGGCGGCCTGGCTGTGACGGGAGGATCGGGCGAGGGAGCGGGCCTCGTCCCGGACCTGGCGAAGTTCGGCCGCGTCGATGCCACCGTCGGACGGCGGCCGCGGCCCGGGCCCTGTCCCCGCGGCCGGACGTCCTGGGTCTGGCATGGCGACCGGCCGTCCCGACTGTGTGCCGCCGGATGTCTGCCGGCCGGAGCGCGCCGGGTCCGGCACCGTCCCACCTCCGGTCGACCTGCTGGCCGTCACCGGCGAGGCCGTCACCGGCAAGGCGGTTACGGGCGGGGCAGTTACGGGCGACCTGGTGGCGGGCGGGGCAGCTGCGGACGGGTGCACGCGGGCAGTGATCCTGCTGTACATCCGCACGGTGTTGTCCGCGGCGGGGTCGACGAAGCCGGGGAGCGCGGCCAGCTCGTCCGCCCAGCCGGTCAGGGCCTCGTACACGGCCTCGGCGCTGGCCGGCCGCTCCTCCGGCACCTTGCGCAGCAGGTCGGCGACCAGTTCGTCGAGGTCGGCGGGAACGTCGGCACGCAGGGCGCTGACCCGCACCGGGACCTCCTCGACCTGCTGGTGCATCACCGAGTAGGACGACGAGCCGGCGAAGACCCGGTCGCCGGTCAGCATCTCGAACAGGGTGGCGCCCAGCGCGTACAGGTCGGTGGCCGGCGCGCTGATGCCGGCGAGCACCTGCTCCGGGGCCATGTAGGCGGGGCTGCCGAGATGCTGCCCGGTCACGGTGATTCTGGACAGGTCGGTACGGTCGAGTGCCACCGCGAGGCCGAAGTCGAGGACCTTGACGGTGCCGTCCGGCTCCAGCATCAGGTTGCCCGGTTTGAGATCGCGGTGCACCAGGGACGCCCGGTGCGCGACGGCCAGCACCGAGGCGGCCTGTGCCGCGATGGCGGCCGCCCACCCGATGGGCAGTGCCCCCTGCTCGGCGACGAGATCGGCGACGCTGATGCCGTGCACCCGCTGCATGACCAGATAGGGGCGCCCGTCGTGCGTTCCGGCGTCATAGACCGCGGGCACGCCCGGATGTACCAGCCGGGCGGTGATGCGCGACTCCCGGATGAAACGACGAACAAGTTCCTCGTCGGGCCGGCCGTCCGGAAATCGGACGAACTTGACCGCGATCTCCCGGTCGAGTTTCACATCACGACCGACCCAGACCTCGCCCATTCCGCCTCTGGCGAGCGGCAGGGACTCCAGCTCATATCTCCGGTCGATCATCCAGCGCCCCGCCATCACACCCCCGTGCAGCTGTCCCTGTCGGACGACCCGAAATGATACGTCAGTCGGTGGAAATCCCGGCTCCCGGACCTGGAATTGTCAGGACCGGGTACGGTCCCCGGGCCTGCGCCGGCTGTCGACCGCACCGAGGTATCCGATCTGGATGATCTCGGCGCCCAGTTCGGCGACCTGGCGCACCGCCTTCTCCAGCTGTCCGAGCCGGTGGAAGTCCGCCGCCAGTTCCCGCTGGTCGGCGAGCTCCAGCGCGGGTATGGGGATCCGCCGCAGGTCCGGCAGTGACAGCGTCCCGGCCGGGCGGCCGCGATCCGGGTCATCGTCGCCTCGGCCGGGCGCCGCGGCCGGCCGGTAGCCCGCGGCCCGCAGACTTCCGGCCAGGAAATGAGGATCAACGCGGTCGGGATCGACGCGCAGGAGCGTGATCCTCGGTCCGAGCACGGCATCGGCGCCCTCGCCGGCTCCCTCTATCACCGCCGCCGCGATGCCGTCGTCCGCCGTCACACAGACAACGTCGCCGGCCCGAGCCCGCAGTATTCCGGCACAGTCACCTGTGCGCCCGGTCGGGCCCCGGCCGTTCCGCACATCACCAGCGGTGAGCATCGGCAGGTCACCGCCGTCGGCTCTGGTGTGCAAGGATGCCGTCAGCATTGCCAGCACACCTTCTTTCGCCAGCTCGCCCACCGTGTGCCAGGCGGACGGGGCTGCCCTGCCTGTCGCGGGGGAGGCTGCCAATGCCGAGGCAGAAGTGGGCTCACCGGCAGAAACCGAAAGGGCCGGCGGCGACATACTCGCCGTGAGCGCGGACAGTGACGACAATGCCGTCCGGAGTTTCTCGCTCACCGCCGGAAAACCGCGCTCGGCGCCGTCTGCTGGAAGCACGGCGACGCGCGGGCGCGGGCTGAGGTCGACCTGGTCGTCGAGCAGGTCGGCGACGGGAACTCGCCGGTATCCGGGTGGTGGTTCCGCGCTGACCGATTGCAGGTCCGCTCCCGCCAGGCCCATGAGTACCTGGGGGTCGGGCGGCCGGCCGTCGGGAACCCGCAGCGCCCAGAGGTCGGGTGTGGATCCGGCGCCGAACACGTCGGCCGGCAGTCCGAGCACGGCACACAGCGCCCCGGCGCGCAGGAGGTTCGCCCTGATCCGTCGCCCGGCGGGCCGGGAGGCGGCGGCGGCCGGCATCAGGAGGAGCACCGGCGAACCAGGCCGGCCGTGTGCGAGGCAGTGCTGCAGCCAGGCCAGTTCCGGTTCGCCGCGGGGTGGGACGCCGTAGCGCCACCAGGGCGACCCGACCAGTTCCTCGTGTCCCCAGGACCGCTGGCCGGAGGGAGGCGCGCACAGCACGACATCGGCCTGTTCACCGGCGAAGGCCTCCGCGAGCATGGAGTCCGCCGCGGCGATCCGGGCGGCGGCACCGTGCAACAGCAGGCCCGCGGCGGTGATCCGCGCCGCTGTCGGGTCGACGTCCTGGCCTAGCAGCAGGCCCGCGCCGGCGGCCCGCGCCGCGTCAAGCAGGCCGCCGACCCCGCAGGCCGGGTCGAGAACGGTGAGCTCCTCGGCGCCGCGCCGCACTCCCGCGAGCCGGACCATGAGGTCCGCGACGACGGCCGGGGGCCCGCCGAGCTGCCGGGAGTACACCTCGCGATAGCGCCGGCGCAGGACCTCGAAGAGCGCGGGGTACCCGCCCTGGTCGGCGGCGCTGGCGGCGGCCCGGGCGACCGGCACCCAGCTCGCCTCCCATCCGGAGGAGGTTGCGGCACCGGGTGACAGGGGCGGCAGCTCGGACACGGCCCGGTCGATGGCAGGCCCCAGCAGGCGGGCCGCGACGTCGTCGGGCTCACCGAGCGTCGCGGCCGCCGCCTCCCGCTCGCGCTGGCGGTAGAGCAGGAAGCCGCCGAGGTGTCCGACGAGTTCGCCCAGGTGCGGATCGTCGACGGTGCCGCGGACCTGCTGCCACACCCGGTCGCCGGCCTCGACGCGGAACGGGCGGTCATGCCGGTCGAACCAGGTCTCCACCGCGGCGAGCGCGAACAGTGGGCTGCTGGAGGTGCCAGCGACCGGAGTCGGGAAGTCGTCGAACCGACGCCTCCAGTTGCTGACGGCCGCCCGCCCGACGCCGGCGATGCGCGCGATGTCCGACGCGGTGACCGTGGCGGTGGTTGGCGCGGTGGTCGGGGTGGGAGCGTTCCGGTCGGGCATGGTTCAGCCTCCGTCCGCCCGCTCGACGCCGACGGGCAGGCGGGTGAGCACGCCGCTGGTCCGCAGTGCGGCGAGATGCTCCGCGGCCCGGCGCGGTGGTGCCCCGCCGCGGACGAGCAGGCCGGCTTCGATGTTCTCCTCGACGCCCGTGGAGGTGAGGTTGGCGCTCGACACCAGCAGCGTCCGCCGGTCCGCGACGGCGATCTTGGCGTGCATGCGGGCACCGGGATGACCGCGGCGGGCGGTGGGCCAGTGCCACAGTTCGACCCCGCGCACCCCGGCGAACGCGGCTGCCGGCTCGCTGCCCGCCAGCCCGCCGCCGGCCCCCTGCAGGGTCTCGACGACGACGCTGACCGTGACCCCTCGCGCCGTCGCGGCGCCGAGCGCGGCCAGCAGCGGCGGGTAGGGGCGTGCCGCATAGGTGGCGAGCATCAGTTCCGTGGTGGCCTCGGCGACCAGGTCGACCAGCACCCGGGCGGTCGCCCGGACCGGCACCGAGCTGCTGCCCGGCCCGCTCCACACCGACTCCACCCGGGTCTCGCCGGCCCGTCGCGCATACCCCGCGCTGACCCCGCGCAGGTAGGCGGCCGCCTCGGCCGGGGGAACGCCCTCGACACGGCGAGCGCGCAGCACCGCCCGGACGGTGTCGCGCGCCGCGGGGCCGGCGACCGTCGCGACCAGTGCGTCGTCCCACGCGGTCCCCGCCACGGCCTCCCGGGGCAGCGCGGGTCGCGTCCCGGCCCGGTCGACGAGTTCGTCCGCGAGTGTTCTGAGCCGGGACGGACCGAGTGCGCTCACCGCCGCCTCGACGGTCGCGGCGAACAGACCGCCGGGCTCGTGGTCAGACCCCACCATGCCCGCGTCCCCCACGTCCATCACCGGGTCACCACGTCACGGGAGCTCGGGGAAGAGGGCGAGGTTGCGGTGCTCCGGGCCGTCGCCGAGGGGGACGACGAAGCGCCGGTCGAGGAACCGGTTGCCGCGTTCGCAGGTCGTCTCGGAGACGAACAGGCAGACGTGGCAGGCGGCGCCGTGCAGGAAGTCGGCGGGGGCGGACGGCAGGCGTTCGGCGCACAGCGGGTCGGAGGAGCAGTGCCGGGCGTCGGCCAGCGCCCGGCGGGTGAGCCGCAGCAGCTGGTCGGGTTCGGCCAGTGACACCAGCCCGCCGAGGGTGCCCTCGGCATCGGGGACGGCGGTGTAGATGAGGATGCCGTCACGCGGGTCGTCGTCGGTACCGGCGTAGATCCGTTCGCTCAGGCTGGCCGAGCTGTACCCGCATTCCAGGGCGATGGTGCGGATCAGCAGGTGGGACAGCGAGTGCAGCGCCAGGAACCGCTCACCGGGCCAGCCGTGCATGGGGTCGAAGTCGACGGCGATGCGGTCCGAGTACCGGTTCAGGCGGAAGCGGGAGTAGGCGTCACGGTGCTCGCGCATCTCCGTGGTGCCGGCGACCCGAGCCTCCCACGGCCCGAGGACGTCCTCGGATACCCGCAGGAAGATGCCCTCGCCGCGGACCTCGGTGGCCGGTACCCAGGTGGCCGGGCCTCGGGTCAGCGGGGCCCGCACGACGAGGTCGGGGTCGTCGGGGTCGGGGGCGTCGAGGCGGGTGAAGCCGGTCAGCGCTCGGACTTCGCGCAGTCGTTCGGCCTGCACGACGTCCGCGTAGAAGCGGGTCAGCCGGGGCGGAACGCCGTCCGGGTCGCGGCGCAGGGCGAAGTCGTCGGTGGCGTCGGGCAGCACCGACGCGGAGAGGATCTCCCATTCGGGGGTCCGTAGGTCCGGGTAGCCGTGTTCGTCCCCGGTGTCGGTGTCGTCGCCGGGCGCGGTGGTCAGCGCCGTCCGGTGATGGTCGATCGCAGCCCAGATCTCGGCGTCGGTCCACCGTTCCAGCTGGCGGAACACCGGCATCACCGACCGGGAGAAGCCCATCAGCTCCGCGCCGGGGATCTGGCTGAGCTGTTCCCAGTTCTGTTCGACCTTGCTCGCCAGTTCGCTGGCGCCGGTGCGGGGGACGGAGAGCACGGACAGGCCCTGGGCGAACCACTGGTTGGAGGCCCCGACGACCAGCAGCCGGGCATCGGCGTCGCAGCCGCCGTCCGCGAACGTGCCCAGGTGCGGGTGCCGGCCGCGGCAGCGGGGCAGGTTCTCGGCGCCGCGCCGGCCCGTCGCCTCACGGATGTTGCGCCGCTGGTCGCAGTTCACGCAGCGGATCTCGACGTTGGCGCCGAGGTTCCCGCCCCGGTCCTCCATCCGCAGCCGCGGGTGGCTGGCCTTCGCGCAGCCGCCGCCACGGTGGACGAACGCCACGTAGGGGAAGTCGTCGAGGTGGCCGGCGGTGCAGGCGAGGACGAAGCGGGCGGCCACGGCCAACGGCCGCCGGCCCTTCCGCTTGCGGGAGCATTCTCCGTGGTGGAAGCGCGCGTCCTGGGGACGGAACTGCCACTGGTTCTCGAAGGCGAAGGCCGGGGAGGAGATCAGGTCGAGCTCGTTGCAGGCGGTGCAGCGCAGCCAGTTGGGGAACGGCACCGTCGGGACGCCGATCGGGGTGCCCGGAGCGCCCCGGCCCCCGGGGCCGCTGACGCCGGTGTCCGACCAGGGCGCCGGCCGCAGCTCGGTGACGTTGCGGTCGAACACGTGGCGCACGGCGGCGAGCAGCCGGGGCTCGGCGATCGGCTCGTAGTCGGGGACGTTGCGGTAGTCCCAGTCGTCGAGCCCGCGGACCAGCGTGGAGAAGCTGGGGAGGTCGACAAGTGCGCCGACCCCGCTGGTGAACATCAGGTGGCTCGGCCGGACGGCGCCGACGCGCCGGTGGTGTCGCCCGCGCATCAGGCACCTCTCCTCTGTCGGGGCCGGGCCGGGCCGGCCAGCCGGGTCTCCCCGAGCTCGTCGCCGACCGGCGCGTCCTCGTCGTCCGGGTCGGGCCCGCCGGCGGCGGCCGGCCTCCCGGCGGCGGCTGGCGCGCCCGGCCCGGGGGCGGCGGGGCTGGCCGGGGTGCCGAAACTCCACGGTGGATCGACAAGGTTGTGGTTGTAGAGCTCCTCACCGGCGGGGACGAGGAGGCTGATCTCGCGTTCGGTCTCGCGCATCGACTGGGCGACGGTGAGGACCTCCCAGCGGGCGTGGCCGGCCGGTTCGAGCAGGCCGGTGAGTCGTTGCTGGCTCGCGCCCGCGCCGCCGCCGCGCTCGGTGTAGCCGAGCCGGGCCGGGCCGGTGCGCATCAGCTGCCAGCGGTCGACGAGGTCACGGAGCCGTTCACCGAGGTACTCGGCGCCGCGCGGGCCGGCGACGGCCTCCGCCCGGGCCAACAGCCGGCCGATCAGCCGGGTGGCGACGGGGCCGGTGAGGTCGACGTCGTGCGCGTCGATGTTGCGGGTGTTCGCGTCGTCGAGGTGGCGCAGCGCGGCGACGAACGCGCCGGTGGCCGTGCGGTCGAGGGAGCGCCGGGTGAACGGGGTGACCGACAGCGCCTCGACCTGCCGGTAGAAACTGGCGTGGTAGGGCTCGAAGTCCTCGTAGTGGGCGAGATCGCGGGGCCGTGCCCAGTTGTAGAGGGTGATGACGAGCCCGGGGCGTGCCGCGTCCCGGCCGACCCGGGAGGACGCCTGGATGTACTCGGCGGTGTTCTTCGGCTGCCCGACGACGGCCATCAGCCCGAACCGGGAGACGTCGACACCGACCTGCAGCATCGACGTCGCCAGGACCACGTCGACCGGCCGGCGGGCTTCACGGGCTCCCCACCGCTCGGCGACCGGATGGGCGGGGGGCCGTTCCCTGGTGCGGCTGTCCCGGATGCTGAGCGTCTCCCGCCAGGTGTCGGCGATCGCGTGGCGCCGGGCGGAGGTGTCCAGCTCGGCATCGAACGCGATCTCCAGGCGCTTCAGGACGTCGCTGATGTCGGCGGAGGAGACCCGGGAGGTCAGTTCGCTGATGGTGAGCATCGACGCACTGGGGCCGAGCCGGTTCGACAGCCCCTTGCGCGTGCCGTGGGTGCGTACCCGGGTGGTGACGTCGTCGTCGAGGTAGCGGCGCATGCCGGCGAGCTCGCGGGTGGCGTTGAAGTAGCCGACGAGTGTCTGGTAGGGCTCGGCGGCCTCGCCGTGCCGGTCGAAGAGGGTCTGCCCGGCCAGCAGCAGGATCTCGGCGAGCCGGATCTGGGCGGACTTCATCCGGGTGCCGTGGGCGCAGATACCCAGGTAGCGCCGCCCCGGATCCTGCGGGCTTACGGGGACCTGGCGGGAGAAGAAGGTGTCGGTGACGTCGACGACCTGCGGCGGGAAGACGGCGAGGCGGCGGCCGAACACGCCGAGGACCTGGTCCCGCGCCCGCCTGGTGGTGGCGGTGGAGGCGACGATCTTCGGGCCGACCAGGGTGGGAGCACCCGTGCCACCGGCGTCGCCGTCACCGGCACCGGGGGGCAGCGGCCAGGAGCACAGTTCGTCCACCGCGGCCTCGAACAGGCCGACGGTGGTGCCGAGCGCGCCGGAGATGAGATGCAGCTCGTCCTGGATGATCAGGTCGGGTGGGCGCAGCCGGCGCACCGGTTCGCTCGTCGCCTTCGGCAGGTCGCCGCGGCGCTGGTGGCTGGAACCACAGCCGGTCCGCACGTCGAGGTCGTCGTGGCGGTAGCCGTGCCGCGGGCAGCGCTGGCGCACCCGGCCGAACAGAATGCCCGCCTCGCCGCGCCACGGCAGCTGGGCGAGCTTGTCGACGGTGGCGATGACGAGGCTGGGGGCGTACCGGTAGATCTCCTCGTCGACGGTGAGCACCGGCAGGCCCTCCCCCGGGGCGAGCCGGTGGGAGAACGGGCAGGCGTCGGCACCCTCGCCGTTCGGGCAGTAGAGCAGGACGCGGCGCAGGTTCTCGTCGGCGTGGGCGTCGCGGTGGGCGGCGAGCACCGTGCCGCACCACGGGCAGCTCAGCGTCTGCAGGACGTTGGCCCGCTTGCCGTCCCCCGCCTCACGGGCCTGGCTGATCTGGTCCCGGGCGTCCTCGAACCGGTTCGGGGAGACGCCGCTGCCCACCCACAGGCCGATCCGGAACCGCTCCGGCCCCCAGGTGGCCTCGTCGGCGCGGCGCAGCACCTCCGTGGCGCAGACGAGGGCGGCCGCCCGCTGGAACTGCTGGGCGGTCAGCAGCCGCAGGGTGTAGCGCATGAGGACGGCGACCCCGGCCTCACCGGAACGGGCGTCGGCCCCGGTGCCGACGGTGCCCTGCAACCGGCGGATCGCGAAGGTGTACGCGGTCAGCCCCAGGTAGGCCTCGGTCTTCCCACCGCCGGTGGGAAAGAACAGCAGGTCGACGAGCGCGTCCGCGTCGGCGGCCCGCTCCGGGTGCGCCGGGTCGGTCAGCGCCGGCAGGTTGAGCAGGACGAACCCGAGCTGGAACGGCCGCCAGGACGCCGCCGCCGCGCCCTGTGCCTCCACCCGGGCCTTCGCCTCGGCGTAGGTCAGGCCGTGCTCGTCGCGGAGCCGGGCGATCGCGGTGTGCCGGCGCTGCGCCGCCATGGCCTGGTTGGCGAAACGGAAGGCCGCCAGCGCCTGCGCGTGGTGCGGTCGGGCCGGGTCCGTGAGCAGGGTGATCCCCGCGCGGATGCGGGCGGCCGCTCCCCTCGCCTCGCCGATGGCGATGCGTGCGGTGGGGCGCAGCCGCGGCGGCAGGCCGGGCAGCTGCTCGTTCTCACGCTCGTCGAGCCAGGCGTGGTAGCCGTCGGCGAGCGGTGTCAGCCCGCGGCGCAGCTGCGCCGCGTCGGCGGCCGCCAGCGCGTCCATCGACAGCTCCACACCCGCCAGCGGCGTACCGGCGCCCGCCGGGGCGATGGTCGACGGGACGTCGTAGCTCGGCAGCCAGGTCGTCTCCAGCCGGTGCGCACGACGTTCGCCGGGCCGGACGGAGGGGTGCACCGCGATGTTGCGGCCGCTGGCGTAGCGCCGCTCCCCCCGGTAGAGCAGCCGCAGGTGCAGCTCCTCGTGGTCGGAGTGGTCGGCGTGGTCGGCCGCGCCGCCGTCCTCGGGATCGTCGATCGGCAGGAAGACGGCCTGTTCCCCGTCGAGCGCGGTGACGGTCAGCGTGGCCTGGAACAGCCAGGCGGTGTCGGCCCGCGACGGCGGCTCCGGCTGCCCGTTGACGAGCGTCAGCTCGACGATCCGCCGGCCCGGCCGCTCCCGCAGGACGACGGCGAGGAACACCCCGGTCTCGGCATCACCGACCAGCGGCACCCGGAAGGCGTCGGCGCCGAGCGAACCGTCCAGCCGGATCTCCCGGTTCGCGTGCACGACCGGCTCGCGGGCCCAGACGGTGTGCGTACGCCCCTCGTCGTCCTCGGTCTCCTGCCGCACATACCGGCCCCAGCTGGCGGTGACCGCGACGACGTCGACCGCCGCACCGTCCGCTCCGGGCACGCTGGCCGCACTGGCCGCACTGGCCGCGCCGCTCGCCCCGGGCACGCTGGCCGGGACGGCGAACGACAGGCCCATCGAGGACGCCCAGATCCGGCCCCGGGCCTGCGGGGTGAGAACCTCGGGCAGGTCGCTGTCGGCGTCGCCCTGCACCGCCGTCTCGGTGTCGGCGACCGCTTCGGCCGCCGCCGCCTCGCGGGCCCCGCGCGGTGCGGGCTTCGGGCCGAGCATGCCGACGAGGTAGCGCTCCCGGGGCCCCATCGCCCGCGGGTGGAACATCTCGTGCTCCCCGTCCCACGGCCCGAGGAGGTCACGCCGGACGAGTTCGGCGAACGCATCCCGGACCTCGTACGAGGTCGCGGGGACGAACTCCCCCGGCCTGTCCAGAATCTCCGTGGGTGACAGGGCGTCCGCGGTACCGGCGCCGCCCGCGCTCGCACCCCCCGATCCGGCGAGCGAGGGCGAGGCGCCCTTCTCCGAGGGAAACAGCGCGTTCTGACGGTCCTGCGTCACCACGGCTCATCTCCCCCTCGAAGCAGCCCGGCCGGCGCGTCTCGCCCGCAAGCCGAAGCTGTGTACCGAGTTCACAGACTACACATTCAGGCCAGCTCGCGTAAGGGCACCATCCCACCCACCCCCGCAGGCGGCTCGGGAGAAGCCAGTCTGCTCCGTGGCGTCACCCGCGACACGCAGAGATGGTTGGATCCGTGACGGGCGCCGCCCGGAAAGCGACAGCAGTACAGCGGGACGAGGGGAGCCGGACGGCACGTGAGCGACAACATGGGGTTCCCCCCGGGCCCGGACCAGGGCGGATACAGCCAGGGCCACCCGCCCTACCCGAGCCAGCCCGGCCAGGGTGCAGCAGGTGGCCCCGCCTACCCGCCGAACCCGGGGTACCCGCAGGGGCCGGGCCAGGGCTACCCGCAGGATCCGAGCCAGGGCTACCCACCCCACAACCAGGGCTACCCGCCGGCCTACGGCCAGGGCTACCCGCCGCCCGGCTACGGCCCCTACGGCGGCGGCCAGCCCCGCAACGGTCTCGGTGTCGCCGCCCTGGTCCTCGGCGTGGCCGCGATCCTGCTCTCCTGGACCGTCATCGGCGGCATCCTGCTCGGCGTCGGCGCGCTGGTCTGCGGCTTCCTCGGCCGCGGCCGGGTCAATCGCCGGGAAGCCAACAACGGCGGCATGGCACTGGCCGGCGTCATCACCGGCGCAGTCGGTGTGGTGATCGGGCTGATCGTCCTGGTCGCGTCCATCGCCTTCCTGGCCTCCGACGAGGGTCGCACCTACGTGAGCTGCCTGGACGACGCCGGCAACAACCAGGTCGAGGTCGACCGGTGCGCCCGGGAGTTCCTGGGCTGAAGCCGCGGCTGGCGGCAGGAGACCGCCGTCGTCACACCAGACAGAAAGCGTTTGCCCGTACGGCCGCGCCCGCCGCGAGATGACGTGGGCGCGGCCGCGATTTCCTTCCCCGGCCAGACCACGCCCCACCGGCCCAGCTGGTGCAGCCCTGCTCACGGCATGCGCGGAGAGCCCTCAGGCCGATCGCCCGCCCTGACGGTTCGGGCGGGACTGGGCCAGATCTCGGCGCAGGCGCTTGAGACTGACGAGGCGCCCAGTCGTCGGGTCGGGCGCCTTCCAGAAGTCCCAGCCGTCCGTCGAGCGGGCGCTCTCCGGCAGATCGGGTCCGACGATGTCCACCTTCGCCGCCGCCCCCGCCGCGCTCAACGAGAGCCGCTGCCCTCCGAAACCGACCATGCCGTCCGACCGTACCTGCGCCTCCCGCTGCCGGCCGCGGTACACAGCGGTCAGCGCACTGCCAGCCTGCACCAGCCCGGCGGCGAGAAGATCGGTCATACCCAGATCCCGTTCCACACGGGTCACCCGGGTGGAATCCGCTGACAGGGACACAGCCTTCGACGGGTTAGCGCCGGTGGCCGGGGCCGCCGGACGGCCGTTCGGGTCAGGCGGCCCCGAACGGTTTACCTCTGCCGTTCGTCCCGGTGAAGACAAGTCGCTTCCAGAACCATCCGGAGCAGCCGGCAACGCCTCCCGAGGCGCCGGGACCACGCTGGAGACCAGGCCCGCGGCGGGGAAGCCGAAGGCCGCGCGGACCCGGATCAGCGCGTCCCGTACCTCAGCCTCGTTCAGGCCCGGCGCGCGGCGGCGGACCAGCGCGGCCAGCTCGGGCGCCGGTTCCCCGAGCATCTCAAGAAGCGTGCGTGCCACTCTCACCCCAGTCGCCGGTGTCGTCACCCCGGGCAGCGAACGACAGCAGACCTCGCCGCCACCAATCAGTATCATCCGGTTACTCAGTGGCGCCCAGTACGGCAATCACCATCGGCGGCTGTTGCCCCAGGCGGAGTACTGACAAGACTCCGTGTCGTCCAAGGATTCGAGGCGCGAGGATGCAGGAGTACCCGAACGGAGCGCCCTCCACCGCGTGGGTGACCGTGGTCGACATCGTCCTGCCAGAGGACGACAGCTCTCCGCCAGACCCCGCCGAGCCGCCACCCGTCGCCGGCGAGCATCTGCTCTCCTCCCGGCGACGAGTTGAGGGGGCGGTGGCGGCGGCGCTGGCCGAGCTCCTCCCGCTCTCCCGCTGGTTCACCGTCACCGTCGACGATCCGGACAACGCCGAGCTGACCCGCGCGCTGCAGTGGGTGGCAGACAGCCCGATCACCCCGGCCGAAGCCTGCGCCCAGATGGGCGTGACCGTGCCGGAGCCGGATCTGCCCGGCTGGATCAGCTCCTGGCCCGTCACGGCACGCGGTTCCCATGGCACGACCACCAGCTACGTCGTCCCCGCCACGCCCCCTGCCGACATTGCGGTCGACCTCGCCGACTGGATGCAGACCGCCCTGGCGGACGCCTGGATTTCCGACCCGGCACCGCCCTGCCCCGGCCACCCCCATCCGATGCGCCCCGCGGTGCACGACGCCACACCCTGGTGGGAATGCCCAGCAGGCAGCCTCGTTCGCCCCTGGCGGCAGGATCCTGCTTCAGCCGGCTGACCGGGGCCCCGCGGCGGTGCCAGCAGGGGTACGGCACGCACAGTGAGAGAACCGCTGCGGCGGCTGTCACCCGCACCCCGACCGGTTCTCCTCACCTCGTCGCTGCCGGTGCAGGACGTACCTCGCCGTGTCATCGCGCTCCGGCTGAAAGCTTCCGCCCTGCGCCTGACCGAGTGCCGCGTAGTACATCGCGGTGTTGTGAGGAGACGAACCGAGCCACTCCTCGATGCCGGAAAACTCCGGCGCGAGGATCAGCTGCCGGGCGAATACCAGGGTGTGCAGGCAACGGGCCATCCGTCCATTCCCGTCACGCCAGGGATGAATGCTGACCAGGTTCAGGTGGGCCATAGCGGCCCGGACCACCGCGGGAGCATCCAGATCTCCGTCCTGTAGCCAGCCGCACAGTTCGTCCATGAGTTCCGGCGCGCGCTCGGCCCCTCGAACCGGGCAGCCTGGAGCACATAGGTCAACGCATCCGCGTAGCCGGTGACCGCGGCGCGGGTCTGTGCGTCATGTGCCGTCGGCATCTCCTCGCCGGCCGCTATCGCCTCGGCGTCCGCCACGTCGACGGTGTAGCCCTCGATCGTGTTCGATCCCCTGACAGCGCCCGCGATCAGGTGAGTGCCAGCGCTCACTCTGCCAGCCGCCAGGTACCAGGTACCGCGGGCGCCGGGGTCGATGCCGGCCCACCGCAGGGCAGCGAGGTCGAGGGCGAGCAGGTCGCAGGGTTCGGCACCGCGGAGGAGCTCCCTGCAGGCGCGGAACGCCAGGTCCGCCGCCAGACGCTCAGCCTCGTCGCCCCGTATCCGCCAGCCGGCCAGCAGCCGCTGTTCCACCTCGTCGGCGAGCACCAGCGTGGCGTGCTCCGCTTCGAAGGTTCGGAGCTGCTCTCGGTGTTCCCGGTGACTCCTGCGGGCTGCCGTCTCTCGGACAGAGAGCACGATCGGCTCGGCGCTGCGCGAGGGTCCGTCTCGATGTCGCCACGATCAGCGCCTCACTCGAGGTCCGTCAGCCCGCATAGCCCTCGCCCACGAGCCGCCCACTGATGTCGTACGCCTGGATGAGCGGGCGAGTTGCCTGGTGCCAGGCGGAGTTCGCTTCATGGTTCTGTTGGAAAGAGTGGTCATCGTCGCCGGGCTCCAGGCGGGGCTGCGGTGGGTCGACCTGCACCGATCTCACGACGATTTTTCCGTCCTGGATGGGAACCTCGATCACCTCTCCGGTGGGCGGCGTCATCGTCACCCTGGCGACCCGCGATGACACCAGCCCAGCCGCCATGTAGAAGGTCTGGGCGCCGCCACTCCAACTCCTGCCGCGGTAAACCAGATCAAGATCGGAACGGGGGACGGCCCCGAACCCCGCAGCGGGGATCGAGGATGAGACGACACCACGCACATGGGCGTCGACGATTTCCAGCCTCCCCGCGGAGTCGACCGGGAGATCGCAGTGGATGATCGCCATCCCGTTGGTGAGTATCACGGTCGCTCCGAACTCGTCGCCGGCTGCCGCCCACACTCTGTTGTCGAGCGGCTGGAACTGCACCGAGTCGGCTGCTCCCGATGGCGGCGGCTGGCACTCATGTGCAAGCTGGGCCCCCTCGGCCGGAGTGAAGGTGAGCGGATGCAGCCGGGCGCCCGCCGGGCTCGTGGGCACCTCGGCCGGAGTGATGACCGTGTTCTCCGCACCGCCTCCCAGCGCCACGCCGGTCGCGGCCCCCGCCGCGGCCAGAACAAGCGCCAGGGCGGGAACGGCCCGGCGGGCGTACCGGCGGCGGCGCTCGCCGGGCACCCGCGCCCGCACCCCGGCCCACAGGTCATCCGAGGGCTGGAAGACCACCGTCGCCGCACGGTCACGGAGCCTTTCGGTGATCCACTCGTCGGTGCTCATGCCAGCCCTCCCCAGATCTCGTCGTGCTCCTCCGCCGGCCTGGTCTGCCGCGGCACAGGCCGACCGGCCCCACCTCCGATGCGCTGTTTCGCGCCGGCGGGTTGTATCCCCGTTTCCAGGCGCAGCGACGGGTCGGCCCGCAGGCGAGCCAGTCCGCGGGAGGCATGCGTCTTCACCGTGCCGACCGAACAGCCGAGGATTTCCGCGACCCGTGCCTCCGGCAGGTCCTCGCAGTACCGCAGCACCACGACCGCCCGCTGCCGGCGCGGCAGCACCGCCAGGGCCGCGGCGAGCCCCGCCCGGTCCTCCACCGCGGCGAGTTCACCGCCGCCGCCCGGCGCCTGATCCGGCACCACCGGCACCAGCGTCTCCGCGATGCGACGGGTCCGGAACTGGCGGCGGTGGGCGTTGATCAGGATGCGGCGCACATAGGCGTCCGGCGAGTCGCTCGCGCGGACCCGCCGCCAGGCGACGAACGTGCGGGCCAGCGCCGTCTGCGCCAGGTCCTCGGCCGCAGCCGCGTCCGCGGTCAGCAGGTAGGCGAGCCGAAGCAGGCCGGGCAGCCGCTCGGTGAAGTACGTCTGGAAATCGTCGTGCTCCTCATCGTCCATGAACCCTCCTCACCCATGCAGAGGCCGCTGTCGCCTTGGCGGGTTGACAGGGTTGGGCTGATTTGAGCGGTATCGGACCGGCGATGAGGACAGCCTGAACGTGGGCGGGCGATTCCCCTCGGACGGTGCGTCGCCGGCGGCGGTTCCCGAGTCGGCTCAGCGTCGGAGCAGGCTGCGAGCCGGTCCGGCAGGCAGATGCTCGCCGCTCACCGAACGGCCGTCGCGTCCCGACCGGCGCCACCGGCAGGTCTACGAGCGCGGCCCTACGCCGAGCCGGCGCTTCGACAACCGCCGATCTGACTGCCGGATTCCGGGACACGCGACGTGGGGGGCTTGACGCCGAGGACCTCGCAGGCGAGGGCCTGCCAGGCGCGGGCATCGGCGCCACGTAGGTCCTCGGTCCACAGGAGTGTGCCGATGGGGCCGCCGCCTTCGGCGTGCGGGAGTATACCGTTATCGGCGTACCAAACTTTTTTCTTCTCCCATTTCTGCGCATATGTGGGCAGATCGAGCATGCCCGCGTGTTCCCAGTAGACAGTGCGACCGTCGGCCGCAACGACGGTGAAGTCCGGCAGTACCTCCCGGCCGTCCTTGCCGGTGTAGGGCCGTTCGTATTCCCACTGGCCGGGGGCAATCCTGTCGAGAATGCCGGCGATGATGACCTCGTTCTTGGAGGCCATTGGAGTACCGGAGGCGGAGATATGCGGCAGTCCGCCGTCGTACCTGCGCGTCTTGCCCTTGACGGGTAGAGGGTGTTTGAAAAGGGTTGTGTCGGGTAGATAGGAGGGCCTGTGAAGCCTCATGTTGGGGAGGCTAGTGATGGCCGAGCGGCGCCGGTATCCGACTGATCTTTCTGATGTCGAGTGGGAGCTGATCGCTCCGTTGATTCCCGATCCCAAACCTGGTGGCCGGCCGGTGGCGCATGAACGCCGGGAAATCGTGA
>NZ_JBFLUG010000108.1:0-26264 GCF_041008525.1 Parafrankia sp. FMc2
GTCTGTATTTATGTTTTTGTTGTTGAATAATAAACAAATCAAGATGTTTGAGGTGTGTCTGGTCTTCGTAAGCGTGAGTGTGGGATAGGATACATCGATTACACGGCGCGGGCGCTGGTGGTGCCGGATGAGGTGGAGGGGTATTTGGGGACGGGTAATTCGGGGAGTGTGGCGTCGGGTCGGGTGTCGTATGCGTTCGGGTTGGAGGGGCCGGCGGTGACGGTGGACACGGCGTGTTCGTCGTCGTTGGTGGCGTTGCATCTGGCGGCGCAGGCGCTGCGGGGGGGTGAGTGTGATCTGGCGTTGGCGGGTGGGGTGACGGTGATGGCGACGCCGGGGACGTTCGTGGGTTTCTCGCGGCAGCGTGGTCTGGCGGCGGATGGCCGGTGCAAGTCGTTCGCGGACGCGGCGGACGGGGTGGGGTGGGGTGAGGGCGTCGGGATGCTGCTGGTGGAGCGGCTGTCGGATGCCCGGAAGAACGGTCACCGGGTGCTGGCGGTGGTGCGCGGGTCGGCGGTGAACCAGGACGGCGCGTCCAGCGGCCTCACCGCGCCGAACGGCCCCTCACAGCAGCGGGTGATCCGCCAGGCGCTGGCGAGCGCGGGGCTGACCACCACGGATGTCGACGTGGTCGAGGGCCACGGCACCGGAACCACCCTGGGTGACCCGATCGAGGCGCAGGCCCTGCTGGCGACCTACGGCCAGGGCCGGCCCGAGGGGCAGCCGCTGTGGCTGGGCTCGCTGAAGTCGAACATCGGCCATGCGCAGGCTGCTGCCGGTGCGGCCGGTGTGATCAAGATGGTGCTGGCGATGCGCGAGGGGGTCATGCCCCGGACGCTGCACGTGGACGCCCCGTCGTCGCAGGTCGACTGGGAGGCGGGCGCGGTCTCCCTGCTCGCGGAAGCACGGCCGTGGGAGACGGACGGGCGCCCGCGGCGGGCGGCGGTGTCGTCGTTCGGGATCAGCGGCACCAACGCCCACATCATCCTGGAACAGGGCGACCTCCTGGAACAGGGGGACCTCCGGGAACAGGGAGATTTCCCCGGCCAGGACGCCGGGCCCGCGGACAGCCCCCCGGCCGAGGCCGGACCGTCCACGCTGCCGCCGCCGCCGCCGGTGCCGGTGCCGGTGATGCTGGCAGGGCGGGACGCCGCCGCGCTGCGCCGCCAGGCCGCCGCACTCCACGACCACCTCGCCCGGCAGGAACATCCCGACCTGGCCGCCGTCGGGCGGACCGCCGCGAGCCGGGCCGCGCTGCCGCACCGGGCCGTCGTCCTCGGCGCCGACCCGGCCGCCCTCGTCACGTCCCTCGCCTCGGTCGCCGCCGGTGAGCCGGCCGCCGACGTGATCGGAGGCGTCGCCTCCCCGGCGGGTCGGCAGGCGTTCCTCTTCGCCGGCCAGGGCGCGCAGCGCCTCGGCATGGGCCAGGGCCTGTACGAGGCGTTCCCCGCGTTCGCCGCCGCGTTCGACGAGGTGTGCGCCGAACTCGACCCGCACCTGGACGTCCCCGTGCGCGACGTCGTCCTCGGCGCGGACCGGGAGCTGCTCGACCGGACCGGCCACGCGCAGCCGGCCCTGTTCGCCCTCGAGGTCGCACTGCTGGCACTGCTCCGTTCCTGGGGCGTCGGCCCGGCCATGGTCGCCGGCCACTCGATCGGTGAGGTCGCCGCCGCCTACGCCGCCGGCGTGTTCGACCTCGCCGACGCCGCCCGGCTCGTCGCCGCCCGCGCCCGACTGATGCAGGCGCTCCCGGCCGGCGGGGCGATGCTGGGCGTCGAGGCCGACGAGGCCGCGCTGAGGGGCGTGCTGGACGCCGCCGCGGACGGGCCGCCGGCGGTGGACGTCGCCGCGGTCAACGGCCCGTCGTCGGTCGTCGTGTCCGGGCCGCAGGACGCCGTCGCGGCCGTCGCGGCCCTGGCCGCGGAACGCGGCTGGCGCACGTCGCGGCTGCGCACCAGCCACGCCTTCCACAGCGCGCTCATGGAACCGATGCTGGCGGCGTTTCGCACCGTCGTGCGCGGGCTGTCCTTCGCCGAGCCGACGCTGCCGGCGGTCTCCACCCTGACCGGCCGCCCGGTCGTCCCCGGCCTGTGGACGGACCCGGAGTACTGGGTGCGGCAGGTCCGCGAGCCGGTCCGGTTCGCCGACGCCGTCGGCGCGCTCGTCGAGCTGCGCGCGACCCGTCTCGTCGAGATCGGCCCGGACGCCACCCTCACCACCCTGGCCCAGCGGTGCCTGCCCGAACGGCCGGGCCGCGGCTTCGTCCCCACCCTGCGCCGGGACGGCGCCGAACCGCCGGCCGCGCTGGCCGCGTTCGCCGCCCTGTTCGTCGACGGCGTCCCCGTCGACTGGTCCGGTGTCCTGCCCGGCGACGGCCCGCGGCTCGACGACCTGCCGACCTACGCGTTCGACCGGCAGCGGTACTGGCTCGACACCCTCGACGAGCTGCCCTGGGCCGGTGATCCGGCCGAAGCCGAGTTCTGGGACCTGGTCGAGCGCGCCGACACCGCCGGCCTCGCCGCGCAGCTGCGGGTGACCGGCGCGGAGCTGGCGACCGTCCTGCCCGCGCTGGCGGACTGGCGGGCCCGGCGGCTGGCCGCGGCCACCGTTGACGCCTGGTGCCACCAGATCGGCTGGCGGCCCGTCCCCGACCCGGCAGCGACCCGGCTGGACGGAACCTGGCTGCTGATCGGCACCGATCCCGCCGGCACTGACCTGGATGTTCTCAGCGCAGCCCTCACCGCCGCCGGTGCGCGGCCACGGACGCTGCCCACCGGAGACCGCGCGGAGCTGACCGCCCACCTGACCGCCCACCTGACCGCCCACCTGACGACCGGGCTGACCGCCCTCGACGAGGCCCCGGTCGGTGTCCTGGCCTTCGCGGGTGCCGGCCCGGACGGGCTGGCGGGGACCCTCGCCGCGGTCCAGGCCCTGGGGGACGTGGGGATCACCGCCCCGCTGTGGATCGTGACCACCGGCGCGGTCGCCACCGGACCCGCCGACCCCCCGGCACTGCCCGACCAGGCGCAGCACTGGGGGCTCGGCCGGGCGGTCGGGCTGGAACACCCCGAGCGGTGGGGCGGGCTGCTCGACCTGCCCGGAACCCTCGACGCACGTGCGGCCGGCCGGGTCGCCGCGGTCCTGGCCGGTCCGCCGGACGCGCTGCCGGTGGGGGAGGACCAGGTGGCGGTCCGCGGCAGCGGGATCCTCGTCCGCCGGCTGCGCCCCGCCCCGGTACTGCCCGACCAGGAGTGGGTGCCCCGCGGCACCCTGCTCGTCACCGGCGGCACCGGCGGCCTGGGCGCCGAGGTCGCCCGGTGGGCCGCGGCGCGCGGGGCCGAACGCCTCGTGCTGGTCAGCCGGCGCGGCCCGCAGGCCCCCGGCGCCCGGGAACTCGCCGAGGAACTCACCGCCACCGGCGTGGACGTCACCCTGCACGCCTGCGACCTGGCCGACCGCGGCGCCGTCGCGGACCTGCTCGCCGGCCTGCCCGGCCCGGTGCACGCGGTCGTCCACGCGGCCGGCGTGGCGGAGGACGCCCGGCTCGCCGACGCGGACACCGATCACCTCGTCCGGGTGCTGGCCGGCAAGACCGCCGGGGCGGCCCACCTCGACGACCTGCTGGGCGACACCCCGCTCGACGCCTTCGTCGTCTTCTCCTCGATCGCCGGTGTCTGGGGAAGCGCCACCCAGGCCGCCTACGGCGCCGCGAACGCCGCCCTGGACGCCCTGGTCGGGCGCCGCCGGGCAGCCGGACGTCCCGCCGCGGCCCTCGCCTGGGGCCCGTGGGCGGGCGCGGGGATGGCCGCCGGCGACGCGGTCGCGGACCGGCTGCGCCGCCAGGGACTCGTCCCGCTGGAACCGGGCCGGGCCGTCGAGGCGCTCGGCCGCCTGGTCGCGGCCGCGGCAGCCACCGCGGCCGGCCCGCTGGTAGTCGCCGACGTCCGGTGGGAGACGTTCCTGCCACTGTTCACGGCCAACCGGCCGCGGGCCCTGTTCGACGAGCTGCCCGCCGTCGTCCGCCTCGCCGCCGAAACCGCGGCCGCCTCCGGTGCCGCGGGCGGGGCGGGCCGCGCCGACGGTCCGTCCGGTGCCCTCGCCGGTCGTCTCGCCGCGGCCACCCCCGCCGAACGGGACCGGATCGTGCGCGACCTCGTCGCCGCGACCGTCACCGCCGTCCTCGGCCACCCCGCCGGCACCGTCCTCGAGGCCGACCGGTCGTTCCGCGAACTCGGCTTCGACTCGATGACCGCGGTGGAGCTGCGCAACCGCCTCGCCGGCGCGACCGGCCTGCCACTCCCGGCGACGCTGGTGTTCGACCATCCGGACGTCGACCGCCTCGCCGCCCTGATCCTGCAGCTCGCCGCCACCACCGACCCGGAACCGGCGGGCGCACCGGAACGGGAACGGGCGCGGGGACGTGGGCTGGCCGCGGGAGCCGGGACCGCGACGCCGGGGAGCGCCGCCGACGACCCGCTGGCGATCGTCGGAATGGCGTGCCGCTTCCCCGGCGGAGCGGACACCCCCGACGCCCTGTGGGAGCTGCTCGCCGCCGGCGGCGACGCGATGGGCGCCTTCCCGACCGACCGGGGCTGGGACCTCGACGCGCTGTTCCACCCGGACCCGGACCACCCGGGCACCTTCTACGCCGGCGCCGGCGGGTTCGTCCACGACGTCGCCGACTTCGACGCGGCCCTGTTCGGGATCAGCCCGCGGGAGGCCCTCGCGATGGACCCGCAGCAGCGGCTGCTGCTGGAGACGTCCTGGGAGGCGTTCGAACGGGCCGGTGTGGACCCGCTGTCGCTGCGCGGCCGGCCCGTCGGCGTCTTCGCCGGCTCCAACGGACAGGACTACATCGCGCTGCTCGGCGGCACCGAGGCCGACGGCCACATCGGCACCGGCAACGCCGCCAGCGTGCTCTCCGGCCGGCTCGCCTACGCGTTCGGCCTGGAGGGCCCGGCGGTGACGGTGGACACCGCCTGCTCGTCCTCGCTGGTCGCCCTGCACCTGGCGGGCCAGGCACTGCGCGCCGGCGAGTGCGAGATGGCGCTGGTCGGCGGCGTGACGGTGATGTCCACCGCCGGCACCTTCCTCGAGTTCGCCCGCCAGCGCGGCCTTTCCGCCGACGGGCGGTGCCGGTCCTTCGCCGCCGCCGCCGACGGCACCGCCTGGGGCGAAGGCGTCGGGATGCTCGTCGTCGAACGGCTCTCGGACGCCCGCCGGCTCGGCCACGACATCCTCGCGCTGGTCCGCGGCAGCGCCGTCAACTCCGACGGTGCCAGCAACGGGCTGACCGCGCCGAACGGCCCGGCACAGCAGCGTGTCATCCGACAGGCGCTCGCGAGCGCCGGGCTGGCCTCCGCCGACATCGACGCGGTGGAGGCACACGGGACCGGTACCGTCCTCGGTGATCCGATCGAGGCGCAGGCGCTGCTCGCCACCTACGGCCAGGACCGGCCGGCGGAGCGTCCACTGTGGCTCGGCTCGGTCAAGTCGAACATCGGCCACACCCAGGCGGCCGCCGGCGTCGCCGGGCTGATCAAGATGGTGCTCGCGCTGCGACACGGCGTCCTGCCCGCGACCCTGCACGTCGACGCGCCGAACCCGCACGTCGACTGGTCCGCCGGCACCGTCCGCCTGCTCACCGACGCGCAGCCGTGGCCGGACGGGGACCGCCCGCGCCGCGCCGGAGTGTCCTCCTTCGGCTTCAGCGGCACCAACGCCCACGTCGTCCTCGAACAGGCCCCCGCGCCCGTTCCCGCCACCGGCACGAGCACGCGGGACGTCCCACCGGCGCGGGACGTCCCACTGGCACCGGACGTCCCGGCTCCGTTCCCGGTGCTGCTCGCCGGGAACGACGAGCAGGCGCTCCGGGAACAGGCGCACGCGCTGGCCGCGCACCTCGCCGCGCACCCCGCCGTGGCGGTCGGGGCCGTCGCGCGGGCGCGGCTGGCCCGGCCGTCCCTGCGCCACCGGGCCGTGGTCGTCGCGCAGGACCAGGAGGGACTGCGGACGTCCCTGACCGCACTCGCCGCCGGCCGGCCGGGCGGCGACACCGTACGTGGGACGTCCACCGCCGGCCGGCTGGCCCTGCTGTTCACCGGCCAGGGCGCCCAGCGGCTGGGGATGGGCGCCGAGCTGTACCGCGCCGACCCGCACTTCGCCACCGCGTTCGACGAGGCGTGCGCCCACCTCGACCTGCAGCTGCCCCGCCCGCTGCGAACCGTCATCGACACCGAGCCCGAGCTGCTCGACCAGACCGGCTACGCGCAGCCGGCGCTGTTCGCCCTCGAAGTGGCCCTGCTGGACCTCCTGCGGCGGCACGGCGTGACCCCCGACGCGGTCGCCGGGCACTCCATCGGCGAGATCACCGCCGCCTACGCGGCGGGCGTCCTCGACCTCGCGGACGCGGCGACCCTGGTCGTGGCCCGCGGACGTCTCATGCAGGCCCTGCCGGCCGGCGGCGCGATGCTCGCCGTGCAGGCCGGCGAGGAGGAACTGCTCGCCGCGCTGGACTCCGCCCGCGCCCCCGCGGCGGTCGATCTGGCGGCGGTCAACGGACCCGCGGCGGTGGTGCTCTCCGGCCCGGCGTCGGCGATCGACGCCGCGGCCGGCCTCGCCGCCGCCCGCGGCTGGCGGACCACCCGGCTGCGGACCAGCCACGCCTTCCACTCCGCGCTGATGGAACCGATGCTCGCCGAGTTCGCCGCCGTCGTGCGCGGGCTGACCCTGCGCGAGCCCACGCTGCCGATCGTCTCGACCGTCACCGGCCGGGCGGTCGAACCGGGCGCCTGGACCGATCCGGACTACTGGGTCCGGCAGGTGCGCCAGCCGGTCCGGTTCGCCGACGCGGTCGCCACCCTGGCCGCGGGCGGCGCCACCCGCTTCCTGGAGGTCGGCCCGGACGGCGTCCTGACCGCGATGACCCGCCAGTGCCTGGACGTGCCCTCGACAGAGAGCGCGGCGGGGGGCTCGGCCGGTGGGGTGGCCGTTCCGCTGCTGCGCCGGGACCGGCCCGAGCGGCGCAGCGTCCTGACGGCACTCGCCCGCCTGCACGTCGACGGTGCGTCCGTCGACTGGGCGGCGGCGCTGCCCACCCCCGGCACCACCGCCGCCGGTGCGGGTCCCGACGACACCGCTGCGGCGGACCTGCCGACCTATCCCTTCCAGCGGCGACGGTTCTGGCCGGAACCGGTCGTCGCGGCCCCCGTCCCCGCGGACGCGTCCGAGGCGGGCTTCTGGGCGGCGGTGGAAAGCTCCGACCTGGCCGGGCTGGCAGCCCGGCTCGGCGTCGACGGGACGGTCCTGGAGCAGGCCCTGCCCGCCCTGGCCGCCTGGCGGTCGCGGAGCCGTGAGCTGGCCCGGATCGACGCCTGGCGCCACCGGGTGACCTGGCAGCCCGCGCCCGACCCGGCGCCGGCGTCCCTCGACGGCACCTGGCTCGTCCTCGGCGACGACACCGACCACATCACCGGGCTCACCGAGATGCTCACGGCAGCCGGAGCCACCGTCGTCACCCTGCCCGTCACCGCCGGGAACGCGGATGCGCCGGGCAGCGCTGACGCGGTCGAGCTGGCGGCCCGCCTCACCGCGGTAACCACCTCCCTCGGTGTCGACGTCGACGTCGACACCGACGGCAGCCGGATCGCCGGGGCACTCTGCCTGACGGGCCTCGCGGGACGTCCGCTCGCGGACACGCTGGCCGTGGTGCAGGCATGCGGCGCGGCCGGGCTGGCGATGCCGCTGTGGTTCGTTACCCGCGGCGGCGTGTCGACGGGACGCGGCGACGCCCCGGTCAGCGTCGCCCAGGCGCAGGTGTGGGGCCTGGCCCGGGTCGTCGCCCTGGAGCACCCCGAACTCTGGGGCGGCCTGCTCGACCTGCCGGCGTCAGGCCTGGACCAGCGCGTCGCCGGCTGGGCGGTCGCCGCCCTGGGCGGGCAGCTCGGCGACGAGGACCAGATCGCCCTGCGCGGCGGGGGCATCCTGCTGCGCCGGCTGGTCGCCGCCACCGGCACAGCCGGTGCGACCGGCGCCGCCGAGCAGGGCTGGCGCCCCCGCGGGACCGTACTGATCACCGGTGGCACCGGAGGCCTCGGCGCCCAGGTCGCCGGCTGGGTCGCCCGGAACGGCGCACACCGCGTCGTCCTGGCGAGCCGGCGCGGCCCCGACGCCCCGGGCGCGGCAGCCCTGGTCGCCGACCTCACCGGACTCGGCGTGCAGGCGGACGCCGTCGCCTGCGACCTGACCGACCGCTCCGCCGTCGCCGCCCTGCTGGCAGACCTGAGCGCGAAGGGCCGGGTCACCGAAGGCCGGGTCACCGAAGGCCGGGTCACCGAAGGCCGGGCCGCCGAGGGTGAGACCGCCGAGGGTGAGGCGCTGACCGCGGTCGTCCACGCCGCGGGTGTCGCCGAGGACGTCCCGCTGGCCGATGCCGACGCCGCCCACCTGCACCGGGTCGTGGCCGGGAAGGTCACCGGCGCCGAGCTCCTCGACGAGCTGCTCGGCGACACCCCACTGGACGCCTTCGTGGTCTTCTCGTCGATCGCCGGCATCTGGGGCAGCGGCGGCCAGGCCGCCTACGCCGCCGCCAACGCGGGGCTCGACGCGCTCGCCGCGCGCCGCCGCGCGTCCGGCCGCCCGGCCACCGCACTCGCCTGGGGCCCGTGGGCCCAGGTCGGCATGGCGTCCGGGGCGGCGACGGCGGACGGCCTGCGCCGCCGCGGCCTCACCGGGATGGACCCCGACCTGGCCCTCGCCGCCCTGGCCCGTGCGGTCGGCGCCGACGAGGCCGCCGAGATCGTCGCGGACGTGCGGTGGCCCGACTTCCTGCCGCTGTTCAGCGCCGCCCGGGCCCGCCCGCTGTTCGCCGCGATGGCGGCGCAGGTCGCCGCCGCCGCCGCCGGCGACGCCGGCAGCGGCCGACCTGCGGCGACCGCCGAGTTCGCCGAGTTCGCCGCCCGCGTCATCGCCGCCCCCGCGGGGCAACGTGACCGGCTCGTCCTCGAACTCGTCCGGGCGGAGGTCGCCGCCGTGCTCGGCCATGCGTCGACCGCGGAGGTCGAACCCGGCCGGGCGTTCCGGGAGCTCGGTTTCGACTCGCTGACCGCGGTGGAGCTGCGGGCCCGCCTGGTGACGGCGACCGGCCTCGACCTGCCGCCCACCCTGGCCTTCGACCATCCGGACGCCGCCCGCCTCGCCGGGCACCTGCTCGCGCTGCTGGCCCCTGCCCCCGCGGCCGCCTCCGTGGACGTCCCGCGCGCGCGGGACGGCGGCAACGGCACAGCCCCCGGCAGCACCGGCAGCACCGGGACCGGCGGTGGCGCGCTCGGCGGCGGCGACGGGCTCGACGGCGGGTCGGCTGGGACGGGCGGGATCGACGAGATGGACGTCGACAGTCTCGTCCAGCTCGCCCTCGGCGGCGACGGGTCCTGATCATGCCTGCGAGCGGCCCCCCGACCGCGTCGGTGAGCGGCGCGCGCACATGACGTCGACGAGCGGAGCACACCCATGACCGAGCAGGACTCCCGGCTGGTCGACGCCCTGCGCGCGGCGCTGAAGGAGACCGAGCGCCTGCGGGGCGAGCAGCGACGGGCGGCCGCGCTCGCCGCCGAGCCCATCGCGATCGTCGGCATGAGCTGCCGCTACCCCGGCGGCGTCCGCTCGCCGGAGGACCTGTGGCGCCTCGTCGCCGCCGGCACGGACGCCGTCTCGTCGTTCCCCACCGACCGCGGCTGGGACCTCGACGCCCTGCGCCCACCCGGCCCGACACCGGCAGCCGACCGGTCCCCGGGCGGTGGCGCGGACGCCGGAGATGCCGGGACGTCCGCCACCGGCACCGGCGGGTTCCTCGACGGGGCCGCCGACTTCGACCCCGCACCCTTCGGGATCACCCCCCGCGAGGCCCTCGCGATGGACCCGCAGCAGCGCCTGCTGCTGGAGACGTCCTGGGAGGCCCTCGAACGGGCCGGGCTGGACCCGCTGGGGCTGCGCGGCAGCCGGACCGGCGTCTTCGCCGGCACCAGCGGCCAGGACTACATCTGGCCGCTGCAGGACGTCGCCGCCGACCTCGAGGGCCATCTGACGACCGGCAACGCGGCCAGCATCCTGTCCGGCCGCCTCTCCTACGTCTTCGGTCTGGAGGGGCCGGCGATCAGCATCGACACCGCCTGCTCGTCCTCGCTGGTCGCCCTGCACCTGGCGGCGCGGTCGCTGCGGGCCGGCGAGTGCGACCTCGCGCTGGCCGGCGGTGTCGTCGTGATGTCGACGCCGGGCATCTTCCGTGAGTTCAGCCGGCAGGGCGCGATCGCTCCCAGCGGGCGCTGCCGGTCGTTCGCCGCCTCGGCGGACGGCACCGGCTGGGGCGAAGGCGTCGGCGTCCTCGTGCTCGAACGACTCTCCGACGCGCGCCGCCACGGCCGACACGTCCTGGCGACGGTGCGCGGCAGCGCCGTCAACCAGGACGGGGCGAGCAACGGTCTGACCGCCCCGAACGGGCCGGCGCAGGAGCGGGTGATCCGGGCGGCCCTCGCCGCCGCCGGGCTGGAACCCGGCGAGGTCGACGCCGTCGAGGCGCACGGGACCGGCACCGTCCTCGGCGACCCGATCGAGGTCCGGGCCCTGCAGGCCACCTACGGCCAGGCCCGGGCGGCGGACGGGCCGCTGTGGCTCGGCTCGCTGAAGTCGAACATCGGCCACACCCAGGCCGCGGCCGGTGTCGGCGGCGTCATCAAGGCGGTGCAGGCTCTGCACCACGGTCTGCTGCCCCGCACCCTGCACGTGGACGAACCGACCAGGGCGGTCGACTGGTCCGCGGGCACGGTCGCCCTGCTGACCGAGGCCCGGCCGTGGCCGGAGACCGGACGTCCGCGCCGCATCGGCGTCTCGTCGTTCGGGATGAGCGGCACGAACGCGCATGTGATCCTGGAGCAGGTCGCCCCGGCGGCCGCTGCTCCCACCATGACCGCCGCCGACCCCGCCGCCGAGCCCGACCCCGACCCCGCACCTGCACCTGTGGCCGCCGACCCGCCGTCGCCGGTGCCGGGGCCGGTGCCGCTGGTCATCTCGGCGACGGGCGAAGCGGGGCTGCGGGCGCAGGCCGGCCGGATGGCGGACCATCTGGACAGCGGTGCGGGCACACCGGTGGACGTCGGCTGGTCCCTGCTGTCCCGGGCGGCCCTGCCCGAACGGGCGGTGGCTCTGCGCGCCGCCGGCCTGCGGGAACTGGCCGCGGGCCGGCCGGCGTCCGACCTGGTCAGTGGCACGGTCGTCCCGTCCAGCGGGGCGGTGTTCGTGTTCCCCGGCCAGGGTGGTCAGTGGGCCGGCATGGCCGTCGGCCTGCTGGAACACTCGGAGGTGTTCGCGGCGCGGCTGGCCGGGTGCGACGCGGCACTGAGCGAGTTCGTGGACTTCTCCGTCCTGCGCGTCCTGCGGGAACGCCAGGAGCTGGACCGGGTCGACGTCCTGCAGCCGGTGCTGTGGGCGGTGATGGTGTCGCTGGCCGCCTGGTGGGAGTCGCACGGTGTGGTCCCGGCGGCCGTGGTGGGGCACTCCCAGGGAGAGGTCGCCGCCGCGGTGGTCGCCGGCGCACTGTCGCTGCGGGACGGCGCCCGGGTGGTCGCCCGGCGCAGCGCTGCCGTGCGCGCCCTCACCGGAGACGGCGCCCTGGCCTCGGTGGTCGCCACAGCCGACCAGGTCCGGGACCTGCTCGCCGCCGGCTCCGCGAACACGAACAGCTCCGCGAACACGAACGCCACCGCGCCCGCGCTGGGTATCGCCGCGGTCAACGGGCCGGCGCAGGTCGTCGTGGCCGGGGACCGCACCGCGGTGACCGCGTTCGTCGCCCGGTGCGAGGCACGGGACATCCGCGCCCGGCTGGTCGACGTCGACTACGCCTCGCACTCGCCGCAGGTCGAGCAGGTGCGGCACCGGCTGCTCGCGGAGCTGGCCGACCTGCGCGGCGAGGTGCCGTCGGTGCCGTGGTACTCGACGGTGACCGGCGAGCCGGTCCCCGACGCCGTCACCGGCGACTACTGGTACGCCAACCTGCGCGAGACGGTGCTGTTCGCTCCGGCGCTGCAGCGTCTGCTCGGCGACGGCTACCGGCACTTCGTGGAGGTCAGCCCGCACCCCGTCCTCACACTGGCGATGGAACAGGCCGCGGCGGACGTCGGCCCCGTCGCAGTCTGCGAGACTCTGCGCCGAGGGGAGGACGGACCCGCCGGGCAGCTCCGCGCGCTCGGCCAGGCCTGGGTCGCGGGCCTGCCCGTGCGCTGGACGGGCTGGTTCACCGGCACCTCACCCCGGCGTCTGCCGGACCTGCCCACCTACGCGTTCGAGCGTCGCCGGTTCTGGCCGCGCCCACTGGCGGCCGCCGAGCCCGCCGAGCCGGCGGACCTCGCCCACCTCACCGGAATGGCCCCGGACGGCATTGCGGCCGAGTTCTGGGCAGCCGTCCAGGCGGGTGATCCCGAAGCCCTCGGCACCCGCCTCGGTGTGGGCGCCGACCTGGTGGAGCCGATCCTGCCGGCGCTCGCGTCCTGGTGGGACGGCCGGCGGCGCGCTGCCACCGTCGACCACTGGCGCTACCGCGTCAGCTGGCGGGAACTGCCCGACCCGCCGCCCACGCCGCTTCGTGGCCGCTGGCTCGTCATCACCCCACCGCCCACGTCGCCGGCGGACGGGGGACCGGCGGGCGAGGCTGTGGCAGGTGGGGGTGTGGCAGGCGGGCTGCCATCCGACATCGAGGCGCTGCTGGCCGGAGCCGAGATCGTCGCGGTGGTCGTGGACGGTTCCGCCGACCGCGCTGTCGCGGCAGCCGACCTGCGCAGGTCGGCGGGCACGTCCCCGGTGGCCGGCGTCATCTGCCTGCTCGGTCTGGACGAGGCCCCACATGCGACGTTCCCCGCGGTGCCGCGGGCGATCGCCGGCACACTGGCCCTGGTGCAGGCGCTCGGTGACGCCGGCGTCGACGCGCCGCTGTGGGTGGTGACCCGCGGCGCGGTGTCCACCGGGCCGGCGGATCCGGTGCGCAGCCCCGTCCAGGCGCAGCTGTGGGGGCTGGGCCGGGTCGTCGGCCTGGAGCATCCGGACCGCTGGGGCGGGCTGCTCGACCTGCCCGCCACGGACCCGACCGTGTCCACGTCCGCGGGCTCCGGACCGGGCGACGCCATGCACCCGCGGACGGCAGCACTCGGCGCGGCCGTTCGACGGGTGGGCGCGCTGCTCGCCGGCGGAACAGGGGAGGACCAGGTCGCGCTGCGGGTGTCCGGTCTGCACGGCCGTCGGCTGGTTGCCGCGCCGGCGGCACGCCTCTCCGTAGGCGGTACCGAACCCGACCCGAACGGCGCCGGCGTCAGGTCGGGGGGCAGTGGCTGGCGGCCCCGCGGAACCGTGCTGATCACCGGCGGCACCGGGACGCTCGGTGCGGCGGTGGCACACTTCGCCGCGACCCGCGGTGCCACCCACCTTGTCCTGGCCGGGCGGCGCGGACCGGACGCGCCCGGCGCGGCGCGGCTGCGCGACGACCTGACCGCGCTCGGCGCCGACGTCACCCTCGCCGCCTGCGACGTCTCGGACCGGGCCGCCCTCGACGCGCTGCTGCGCGGGCTGGACGAGGCGGGCAGTCCGGTCACCGCCGTCGTGCACGCCGCCGGGATCGGGCAGGACGCGCCTGTCACCCAGACCACCCCCGCCGACGCTGACGCCGTGCTGCGCGCCCGCGCCGGGGGCGCCGCGCATCTCGACGAGCTGCTCGGCGACCGCGAGCTGGACGCCTTCGTCGTCTTCCCGTCGGTGGCGGGAATCTGGGGAAGTGGACGCAACGCGGTCTATGCCGCCGCCGACGCCTACCTGGACGCTCTCGCCGTCCGCCGCCGCGCCGCCGGCCGGCCGGCGACCGCCGTCGCCTGGGGGCCGTGGGCCGGCGCACCCACCGTGGACACCGCCGCCCGGGACGCCGCCGCCCGGGACGCCGCCCTGATCCGGATGGGGCTCACGCCGCTCGCCGCGGAATCCGCCATCGACGCCCTGGCCGCCATGCTCGACCAGGACGAATCCGGTGTCGTGGTCGCGGACATCACCTGGGATCGCTTCGTGGCCGCCTTCACCGCAGCCCGGCCCAGCCCGCTGCTGGCCGCCCTGCCGGCCGCCCGCACCGCCCTGCGTACGGCCGGGGACCCCGCCGCCGACGGTGACAGCGGCACCCGCGGGGACACGGCCGATGGTGGGAGCGGTGCGCAGCTGCGCACCCGCCTCGTCGCGCTGCCCACCGACGAGGCGGACCGCGAGCTCGTCGATCTCGTCCGCGCCCACAGCAGCGCGGTACTCGGATTTCCCGACTCGGAGAGCATTCCGGCTGATCGGGCGTTTCGGGACACCGGCTTCGATTCGGTCACCGCGGTGCAGCTCCGTAACCGTCTGAACCGGGCGACCGGGCTCAGTTCCCCCGTGACACTCGTCTTCGACCATCCGACTCCGCGGGCACTGGCGCTGCACCTCCGGCGGGAAATGCTGCCGGACTCGACCCGAGCGGAAACATCGGTACTCGACGACCTCGACCACCTGGAACGGGCGATGACCGGCCACGAGCACGACGCCATCACCCGCACGAAGATCAGAATCAGACTGCAGTCCCTGCTCTCCGGCTTGGACGGTGCCGGTCCGGCCGTCCCGGCCGGGACCGGTCCGGAACTCCCGGCCGCTTTCACCGCGGCCTCCGACGACGAACTGCTGAGATTCATCGACACCCAGCTGCGCTGACGTCGGGGCGCCGGGGAGTTTCGACGAGGACTGCGTTCTCCGGGCACTCGGCCGCCGCCCGTTTCGCGAGTTCGACCAACTTCGGCCGGTTGGTTATAGCTGGGTGCGCTGTTCGGAACGGGGGTCGTGCACGAGGGTCCCGCTGTGGAGCACACCGGACATCGCGCGGGTGCGCCAGGCCGCGGTGGAGTCGTACAGTGCGGCCTCGGTGTCGAGGGTAGAGATCAGCACGCCGGTACGGTTGCGCGGCAATCGCCCGGTCGTGACGCCGTCGGCGCGGACGAAGAAAGCGCCCCAACAACTCTCGCGGGCAGAGGAGTTCGGACAACTGATCCAGACGTGGTTTGCGGCTGCTTCCGCGATCATCGTCGCCGGCATAGTGATGCCGGGGTAGGTGCTCCCGGGGTTGAACCGCTGCACGTCCGCACCGATGGCAGCGCGGATCTCGGCCATCTTTCCAGACGTCATGTGGGCGGCGTGGTAGGAGTGGAAGATCAGTTGGATGTCCCGTCGTCTGTATTCGCGGTACAGCTCCGGGTATCGGTAGTCGTGGCAGATCAGCGCGCCACACCGAACACCGTTGATCGTGAACATGCTCAGGTGGTTGCCAGGCGTGTAGTGCGCCAGGTCGCCGGTGCGTTCTTCGGGATCGCCGGCACAGAAACGCTTGTCGTAGCGATCGACGATACTGCCCGTGGCGTCGACGACGTAAAGGCTGTTGTGTGGTTTATGGTTACCGGTCAACCGGTGTGTCGAACCGAACACGACCCACAGTCGAAGCTCGCCGGCCAGGGCCAGGATGCGCCGCGTGACACGTTCGAGCAAATCCCAGTCGAACCCGTCATAGCTCGGGAAGTCGGAGCCTACATAGCCCGAAAGGCACGCCTCCGGAAAGTGCGCGACGTCCGCCCCTTGCTCCCGTACAGACAGCATCTGACGCATGACGTGTCGGCCGTTGCGGGCGACGTCGGCGTCCACTGGAAACTGGCACGTGGCCACCGTCAGCCCAGTCACAACTTTCCGACGCCAGTTGAGCTGTCCACGGCCTCAGTATTCCATGTCGGTTTCGGGCACCGGGGGACGTCCCCGGAGTCGATCCGCGAGGGCGGTGGGCTCGGCTACGCGCTCGTCTATAAGTACGAGGTCACCAACCTGGCGGTGTTCGGCCGGCTCTCCCGGAAGCGGGTGAACCACCTGTTCGCCGGCCACGGCTACGACGTCCTGGGGGCGGAAGATCCGGATCAGGTGCAGTCGCTGCTGGCCAGCCTGGACGGATCGGGCTCACCGGCGCCGGCGAGGACCAGCCCGGACCTCCAGGCCCAGCGACGGCAACGTCAGGACTGACAGACGTCTCCGCAGGTCAGAGCGTCCATACCGGTACGTTTCGTCGAGCCGTTCGTCGTTTGACGGCGGTATAAGGGGGGACTTTCCGGCATCCGGGGGTTGCCGCCGTCGCGGGCACTCGTCGGGTCGCCAGACGGTGAGTCGGCAACCCCGGGGTTGGATGTGGGTACCCGGGACTATCAGGGGGGACAGGTATGCGGTTCTTCGCTACTGCCGCACGCGAGCAGGACACCGAGAGCGGCGAGGTCGAACCAGGCGCGGCGGGCGGCGCCTCGAGGAGGCATTCGCTCCGGTTGCCCTGGGGCGTCGGGATCGCGCTGGTGGCGGCCGTCGTTACCGTCGGCGCGGCAGGCTGCTCGGACTCGGACGATGACACCGACAACGCGGCGACCCCCGCCGCAAGCGCGTCGGTGACGCTCACCCCCGAGCCGATCTCCGGCTCCGCGGCACCCGAGGAAAGCCCGGCGCCGGCGACCGCGGCCCCGACCGGCCCGACCGGCTCCGCCACTGCCGAGCCGCAACCGGTGTCCGGGGAGACCCTCGAACAGCAGATCGAGGGCGCCTACCAGGCCCGGGACGGCAGGCTGAACTTCGAGGTCGACTGCCCGACCGACCTGGAGGGCACGGTGGGTGCCTCGGTCAACTGCACGCTGACCAGCGTGGCCAACGGCGACCAGATCCCGGTCACGATCAGGGCGACCGAGATCGCGACTGACGGGACGGTCGTCTGGGAACTCCACAACGCCTGATCCGCGGTGCCGACGCGGGTCCGGGACGTCCGCGGACGTCCCGGACCCGCGTCGGCCGCACTCACCCGCTACCGGACCACCCGGGGCCTGGTCGTCAGCATCCGAGCCCATGGCTGCAACATGCGAGAGCGGCCTCGGCGCGTTCCTCCGCGCCGGTCGCCCGCGGCTGGAGCCCGACGAGGAGCCCCCATGCCGTCTGCCGACGAACTCATCAGCGACTCCACCGCAGAAAGCCTCCATCGCGTGTTTCGTGCGACGGCGCCGGACGCCGACCTGAGTGCACTCGCAACGGCGGCCGGACGGCTCGGATCGCTCTCTCTTCGCGAGCGTGCCGACCTGCTCCGGGACGCACTGCACGATGGCCTGCCGGGAGACTACGCGGCGTTCGCCCGCACCATCCGCGAGGCCGCGCGCACACCCGGCTTCCACGGCTGGCTCATCTGGCCCGTCACGGGCGCGGTCGCGGCGAAAGCCGTGCAGGAGGGCAGCGAGGCCGCGTTCGATGACGGCATGGCGCTCCTGGCCGAGCTCACGGGCCGGCTGACCAGCGAGTTCGCGATCCGCCCGCTGCTGCGGCACAACCTCGACCGTGCCCTGGCGATCATCGCGGACTGGACCGACTCGGAGGACGCCGACGTGCGACGCCTGGCCTCCGAGGGCACCCGTCCGTACCTGCCCTGGTCGGTCCGCGTGCCGCAGATCATCGCCAGACCGGGTGTCACGATCCCGATCCTCGACCGCCTGTACCGGGACGAGAGCGAGTACGTGCGCCGCTCGGTGGCGAACCACCTCAACGACCTCAGCCGGGACGCAGCCGACCTCGTGACCGGGGCGGCCGCACGGTGGTTGGCAGCGCCGGACGCCAACACCGGCCGGGTGGTGCGACACGGCCTGCGTACGCTCGTCAAGCAGGGCATCCCGGCGCGCTTGCGCTGCTCGGTTTCGCTCCGGCGACGCTTGACATGGAGGGGCCGACCCTCGACGACGACTCGGTGCCCTACGGCGGCAGCGTCCGGTTCCGCGCCCGCATCCGCAACAGCGGAGGGGAGCCGGCCCGGCTCGCCATCGACTACGTGGTCCACCACATGAAGGCGAACGGCCGGCAGGCAGGCAGGCAGGCAGGACGTTCAAGCTCACCACGCGCACCCTCGCGCCGGGAGAGTCGGTCGACATCGAGCGCGAGCACTCGTTCCGGGAGATCACCACACGCCGTTACCACGTCGGCTCGCACGCGATCGAGCTGCAGATCAACGGGGTGCAGACGGGGCGGGCCGACTTCGAGCTGCTGTCCGTTCCCACGCAGCGGTAGCAGGAGACCGCCCATGCCCATGCCCATCGCGACCGCGGCGACGTCGTCGCGGCGCCGGCCGAGGTGCCGCGACACAGAACGCTCCACCGTCGCCCGCGAAGACCCGACTCGTAGGGTGATCCGGACAAACCGTTTGCAGTCGCTGCTGGCGAGCCTGGACGGATCGGGTTCCCCGGCGCCGGCGAGGACCAGCCCGGACCTCGACCCGGACTCCCTCACCACGGCCTCCGACGACGAGCTGCTGAGATTCATCGACACCCAGCTGCGCTGAGCCTGCGCCCCGGGGAGGCTCGGACAGCATCCACGCAGAACCAGACCAAAGCGAGTTTGGTCGTGTCGGCTCGGGTACCTGCACCTATCACGCCCAATGACGGATTCCGGCCGGTAGCGGCGCGGGCGCTGACCGGGGGCGGTGTCTGATGGCCGCGGATGGCGCTGCCGTGATGGACGCTCCGGCTGGAGCACAGTCAGCAGTAGGAAGTGACGTGGCGGTCACCCTCGTCGAGTCCACGGCTGCGACGGCGATGGCGCTAGAAACCATCTAACGAGGGCGCGCACGGAACGCTGAAGCCAAGCTCGACCAGGCGTGCGGCGATCCGCGCCGGGGTCCATCGGAAGCGGAACGACGCCGCCAGCACCTCGGCTCGGGAGACCGAGCGGTGCACATAATCGCCGGCAGCGTCGACAAGCAGATCGGCGAGCTGGCGATCCACCCCATCGACCACAGTTTCGAGGGCCATGTCTGACAGCGTCGGCACGCCGCAACCCAGCTCCTCAAGTCGGCCGGCCACCCGTCGCGGGGGCCAACGCAGATATCCGGCCGCGGCGATGATGTGCGCGAGTGGGGCGGGGTCCCGGCCCAGCCAGGGGCCCCGCCCGTCGAGCCGGGAGCTCAACAGCAGGAGATCTCGCGCAGTCATGGCGCTCGGCGCGAGGTCGGGCAGCGCAGACTTCTCTGGCGGAGAAAGGCCAAGGTCGGCGAACAAGGCACAAATGCTGCCGATGTCCCGCCCGGTGAACTGGGCGACGGCGAGGATCTGCGCCGGCGACAGCTGGTCGGCGTCCGGCCCGGCAGTGTCGGTCGCGTGGAACTCGATCGTCGCGTGCTCCCGGCTCGTCCGGTCGAGCTCGGTCGGCTTACCGAGCACCATCAGACCCAGGCGTTCGTATCGCTCGTGGACCTCCGCCACATCACAGGAGAGAACGCACGCAGCGTGGTAGACATGCGCCAGAGGCACGTGGCGGTCCGTCAACCGGGGTGCACGTCCGTTCAGCAGCCGGCTCAGCAGGACGACGTCCACGGAGTCCACGTAGTCCGGGGCCCGGCCGGGCAGTTCGGCCAGGGAGAAGCCCAGGTGCCGGAGCCGGCCCGCGATCTCGTGTGGTGACCGGCCGGTGATTCCCGCGGCCGCGAGGAGGTGCCCGAGACCGATCTCGTCGGCCGCCAGCCACGGCGGCTCTCCATTCAGCGCCCAGCTGACCAGGTCGATGTCGTCGAAGCACAGATCGTCCGGGAAGCGCGCTCCCGCATAGGCATCGAGTCCCGTGCCCAGTCCTCCGATCCAGGTGGCCAGCTCGGCCGGGGTGTGTGTCCGGTCGCGGGCGAGATCACGGTAGGCGGTGGCAAGGATGCTGGCGCGACTCAGACCCGCCCAGCCCTGATTCGTCAGCGGATCATCCGTCACGTCGAGCAGATCGACGACGGTACGTTCCTCGGTAGCCGACAGCTCGGTGCTGGTGACGATGCCGACGTCAAAGCCGAGTTCGACGAGCCGGGCCGCAACCGCTGTCGGTGCCTCGCCTGTCTGCGCCGAGACCCGCAGCACGTGAGCTGCCGACACCTGCCCCTCCGGATGGAAGGCATGATGGTCGTCGACGTCCCGGGCCAGAGACGCCACATCGGACGGACGGACGGGCGATGACGTCAGACCGGTCTGGTCGGCCGCGGCCATCCCCAGCTGCCGCAGGCGCAGCACCACGTCCTGCGGCTCGCGGCGCAGCCTCGCCGACGCGGCCTGCACCTGCGCTGCGGGCACAAATTGGTCGAGAAAGCTGGCGAGGTTCGCCGAACCATCAAAGTACGTGCTGAGGACAACGCCGTCGTCATGGGTGATATCCAGACCGTCGAGATCCGGTATCACGACTCCAACCTCGTCAAGCAGCTCAAGGAGCACGTCCACGGCTATTCCTGTCCGGCCAGCGAGCCCGAGGAGATTCCCAATCTCGCACCGGCCTTCCCGGCAGACATTTGCCAGGTTGGCCGCGTTCAACTCGGCGAGGCGCGCGATGCGCGTGGCCGTCAGATCAGGAAGGTAGGCCACCGTATAAAACTCCGAGCGGAGCAGAGTGGTCAATGCGGGATAATCTAGCTTGGTAGCGTTTGCCATCAATAGGAGGTGGCTTCGGTCCACCGGAGAACCGCTTGTCCGCAGCGGATGATCGCCGTCCACTCGCGGAAAATTTTGGACGAAGTTCTCCAGCTGGCTATCAGGGAGAGAAAGCGTTCTTGCCACCGGAAATCCGAGCTCTCGGAGTTGTGTCAGGTCGCGTTCCTGCTGGCCACGCGTCTTCGAACGCAGGCCATTCAGATAGCTTGTGGGAATCGGCGTCGCAGCCAGCGCGTTCGTCGTGTCCCGACTCACCAGCAGGGCATCGATCTCGCTAGGAACGACGCTGGCCCAGATGTCCGCCCCGGCCACTCGATAGCCGAACCGGCGCAGACGGCCGCAGATTTCCGCCGGGTTCAGGCCGGTATACAGAGCTGACCTGAGCACGTGTGCTCCCGTCACCCGACCCGCCGCCAGCCATGGCATGCGCCCATCAAGGTCCCAACTCTGCAGAACCAGATCCATGGGTGCCACGCCGGCGGGGTCGGGAACGGCTGGCCAGACAGCCACGCCCTGAGCACGAAGACGATCGATGACCTCGCCGGCCGACATACTTAGTCGGCTCGCCGCAGCAAGTACTTGACCGGGTCGCACGACATCATCGCGCCATCTCCAGCGCCGCCCCGACAGTGGCTCCTTGCCATCTAGGTCCCAGCTGAGTACCACCCGCTCAGGCTCGCCAACCCCTACCAGACCAGCCTCTTTCGGCGTAGGTGCCTGAAAACCGAGTCGACGACTCCGGCCCCACACCTCCCGCGCAGTTGTCCGCAATTTGCCAGCCAGGAAGCCCAAATCCGTCCGAAATACTCGTGGGACCAGCAGATTATGTTGATTCAAATCAAGTACGAGCTCCAGGTCGCTTGGCCGGACCCGTCCAGATCGCACCCCACCATAAGGATCATCCTCCGTGACCCCCTCGTCCGTTACCCAGGCCGCCATGCGGGCAAAGAACACCGCATCGGGCACCCAGAACGCGAACAGAAAACGCCCGTCGGTGCGCGTGACCGGCTGGCTGAATAACGAATAGGTTGCGAGCACAGCGTCGGTGGCGAGCAGGCCGGTCTGACTGATCGGAACGTGCTCCCCGCTTGCTCCGACCCAGGATTCGCCATCGACGGCCATGGACTCGACCACGGCATCGGCCACCAGGGGGAAGCAGTAGGCGAAGGCGATAAGCCAGTCGACCGTCACTTCCAGAGCGTCCGACGCGCGCAGGACGGGGACTGCGGCGGTCAACAGTGCGTCGACCGCCGGCTCGTCCACCATCTTTCGGATCTTATTCCGGTCGACCGAGAGCTCGGGGGCAAGCGGGCCAGTCAGGTCCAAAACCACACCCGAGACCGCCTCACCAATCCACAGCCCATCGGCGAGAACGGCGCCGATACCATTGCACCACCAGACACCGCGCCCGGCGTCGACGATCTGCGTAGTTAGCCGGCGATCCAACCCCTCGAACGGGTCGCGCGTTCCGACCGGAGCCGAAGCTGCCAGCCTGCCGGCGGGCCAGTGCTCGAACGCCGCACCCTCCACCGCGTAGGTGTCGAACTCGGCGACCCAGAGGATGCGGCGCAGGATGCCCACACAGGAGATGGACGGCCGTTTGGGATCACGGCTCAGGTAGAGGCGAACAGTGGTGCCACTTTCCCGCCCCGGGCCCAGCGGCTCGATCCGAAACAGGTTTCCGGGACCTGCGATGGTCACCCGCAGCTGCTCGCCAGGCCGACCGTCGAGCCCGAACCGGCAGGTCTCGACCCGAATCTCATCCGCGATCATAAAATAGCTCAGCACACCGACCCCGAATCTGCTGTTCGGGTGGAACTCGATCGGTGGGTCGCACGCGTTCCACCGGCCCCTCTCCTCGACGACCTCGGGCAGGTCGACCGTTCGGGTACCCGCCTCGGCGAAAACGTCGGTCAGCTCCCGATAACCCATGCCGATGCCGTTGTCGCTGCACTCGATGTAGGGCGTGCCGTCCGGTTCGAACCCCTGCCGGAACTCGATCCGTCCGGTCCAGGTCGACGGCCGACCCGTGCTCCGATCCAAATACTCGGCGCGGGCCCGCCGGTAGCGGCAGGCATCCAGGGCGTTCTGATAGAGTTCTCGTACGGCGAGCGCGCGGTTCTCATAAAGCTGCTCGCCCATGAGCAGTTCCTGCACCCGGTCCTCCGCGAGACGAAACTGCGCACCCGCTGCGCTGTAACTTGGGCGGCCCTCGACCTCGGCGGCGCGCACGCCGGCCGCGGTGGCGTGGGTGGGCAGGCCGGCGAGCGCTGGGATCTCAGCAGTCGCCCGGTGTGCCTCGGCAAGAAGGCTGTCCAGGCTTGCCGTGTGGCGTTCGAGCGCAACCTGGAGCGCGGGGTGGCGGCACTGGACCGCCAGGGCACGGGTGGACGAGCGTCCTGCACCCTGCCACTCGGCCCGGCGCAGCGCGGTCCGGACCTCGCCCAAGTCGACAGCGTCCGCCACGCCAAGATGCTCGACCAGAACAGGCGGCATGGCCGCGAGCTCCAGAGCCATGCGTTGCCCGATGGCAAGCAGATAGGCGACAAGCCGTTCCCGCAGCGGCATTTCTTCGCTGGTCGCCGGGGCAACAGTGACCAGATCCCGAAGTGCGCTGATCCGGCCGGCCTGGTTGAGGAAGGTAGGAGCGGCGCGCAGCGCGGTGAGCATTTCGCTCACCCGTTCGCGGCGAAAGACCTCGGCCGCGAGGCTCTCCTGGGATTCGTCGGTGCCCAGCCCGGAGAACAGCTCCCGCAGCAGGCTGTCCCAGCGGGAGGTTGCCTGGGATTCACACCACTTGTGGGTCAGCCACCAGCCGACCTGTCTGGCAGACGTCCGGTCGCCAGCGAGCTTTGCCCGCTCGATCCGGCGGACAAGCCGGGGATGAGAGAGGATGAAAGCGTCGAAATCAGTGCGATTGTTACGGTCTCCCGCCCGCGCTTCGGCCGAGTTCGGCTGGGCAGCCGTCGCTCGTGCAATCAGCATCGCCCACACGGTCTGGTGAAGATAGGGTCCGGCGACGAGCAGCGCCGCCTCGGCCGCGGACAGCTCCTCGGTGCTCTCCGGCAGCTTGTCGACAAGAAAGTCGACCCGGCGAGCCATGCGGCGGGCCAGGTCCGGGTCATGCCAGGGATCGTCTGCCAGCGCCGCAGCCGCGACGTCATAGGCGCGGCCTAGGCGTTCGACCATGATGCCGGTAGCGGTCCGCAGCGCGGCGGTGACCGGGGTGTCCGTTGCTCGTTCCCACGCTCGATGCTGTTCGGCTGCCGCCATCCAGATGTGCGGGGCCGCGCCGACTGCCTTCCCGCCGGGGAGTGCCGGGAATGGGTGGAAGCGAAGAGGATCGCAGGGTGACAGTGGGCGCAGCAGGCAGCATGGACCCTCGCCGCGGCCGCTGCGCATCGCGGTGGCCTGACCAGGCCAGCCGAGCACCGCAGGTCGGCCAGGCGCGCTGGTTGCAGCCATGGCGCCCGCATCCGGGCTCATCGCACGTTCGAGCGCTGCATGCAGGTCCGCCAGGGTGCTCGGCAGCGGGCGGGCGGAGAGCACCTCGACCAACGCGCGCGTCAACGACCGGCGAGGCAGTACATCGCGCAGATCGCCGGCGGCCGTTGCCGCACCCAGGCCAGCTGTGCCTGCCGCAGCCGGGCCGCGATAGACGTAGGCCACCTCGACGCCCGAGGCAGCCTCGATGTGGCCGGAGCCCCACCCTTCGTCCGTGACCAGGCCGCGCACGCCGTCGTCGAATCCGGTGTTGCCGTCGACCAGGATAAGCACCCGGGCAGCCGCGGTGCGGGCGAGCGGCTCGGACCAGTCGACTGGCACGCACAGATCCCAAAACGGCTGGTATCCCACAGTCGCGTCGGCAGGAACGAGGTAGTCCCGTCCAGTTGATTTACCCTGACCGGCCCGATGGACGACATTCCCGGCCAGGAGAAGCAGCAGGGTCGAGCCCGGCGCCGCGCCGCTGAGAAACCCGTGTACCGCAGCCTTCACCGCTCCTGCGCCCGACCGGGAACGGTCATGGATCTCGGCGCGGTAGCCGGCGGTCTCCAAGTGCTCGGCCGCGCTGTCCAGCATGCCCGACAGCCAGGGTAGCCCAGGAAGCCGCTCGTCCTCATAGGTACCAATGCCGATCAGCAGGGCATGGAACCCCGAGCCTCGGCCCGAGGCCTCGGCAACGGGAGCACCGCCGGCTCCCGGGAAAGCCGGCGCGCCCGCGGCGCGCAGTAGTCCACTCATCCCCGATCCCGTCGCTGATCCAGGGAAGAAAGGCTCTCGGGCCGGTTTCGCTCGACCGGCGATCACCTCCCGCACCCGCGTCAGCAGGCTGCTGCGGGCGTGCTGTTCTGTCATATCGAACAGATCGAAGCTGACGACCTGCCCGAGCAGCCCGGGGCGCGCGCATTCCTCGATGCGCACCGGGATCAGGCGGCGACGGGCGCTGTCCGGATCAGCAGTCACCGCAGCCTGCCACTCCTGAGTTCCGTAAAGAGAGTTCAGGTAGGCGCTGGAGAGCACTGCCAGCGTGCGGGCCGCGTCCCGGATTCCGTTCTGCATGGCCTGCGCCCAGTTGGTACCGGGAACCATGTCCCAGGCCTGAAGCAGAACCTGGAACCCGTCCGCCTCAAGCTGCCAGGCGATCCATTCCGCCCAGGAACGGTCTACCTGGGTGTAGGAGACGAAGAAGTCCCAGCGATCGGCGGAACCTGCGGTGTCGTGACCCCCGGCGAACACCTGCACAGTATGGCACCGTGCGGTGACACCTCCGCCCGAACCCAGACGAACCCGCGCACTGGCCGGAGCCCTTGCGGCACGGAGTGGAGTCCACTGACGGGTTGAACGGCTGCGGGGGTTGTCCGGCGACTGGCAGCCTTACGGATTCGACTGCTGTGAGTTCTGCCGGGGTCAGGTCGATGCCGGTGGGCTGGTCAACGCGGCCCGTGTCCGGCGGCGGGCCTGCTCGGGGTCTGCCCCGAGTCGGGTGAGCAGTTCGTTGCCGCCCCGGGCGTCCTCGCCGAGCAGGCCAAGCAGCAGATGTGCGGCATCGAGATGGTCGTGGCTGTGTGTCAGGGCTTCCCGCGCCGCTCGTTCGAGGACACGTCGCGCACGCGGGGTGAACGGAAGAGGCCGGCCGGGTTCGGTCGTGCTGTCGCCGCCAAGTCCTTCGCCGAGTTCTTCGGCCAGGACCAGAGCGGCGTCGAGGGTGACGCCCAACGATCGCAGGGTCGCACTCGTGTACCCAGCTTCCTCGTGGAGCAGGCCCAGCAAGAGATGTTCCGTCCGGATCGCGCTGTGATGGAGCCGGCGGGCATCCTCCTGGGAGAGCTCGATCACACGGCGGGCTTCCTGGGTGAACTTCATGGGTGTCGGGCTCTCCCGGAGGTATGGACACTCGGCGAGTGATCGGCTGCCGAACCTAGAACGGTCCTGCCGTGGTGCCGCGTTCCGATGAAACCCGCAGCAGCTGGTCAGGATGTTTGTCGTGCAGCTGACCCCCTGAGCCTGGATGCACCGGCTTGATTCCTGCGCTCATTCCAGTTGATCTGTAGCGACTGTTAACTTTCGGTAGTCGTGTGTGGGTGTGGCTGGTCAGCCGCTCGCGTGGGCGGTGTGTCCGGGTCCTGAATCGGGGGCCTGGGGCGGGTGGTGCTGACCGGGTGCGTGTCGGGCCGTTCCTTTTTCAAAAATTTACGTGTCTGAGAAGTGTCTTTGTGT
>NZ_JBFLUG010000109.1:0-25994 GCF_041008525.1 Parafrankia sp. FMc2
GCTCTGGTCACGAGGGCTCGGAGATGAGTATAAGAGACAACCCCCGGCACCACACCCCAACTCCGCACAAGCGCCAACAGCGCCACCTCCACCGCGAACAACGCCGGCTGCGCCCGACCCGTCACCCCCAACGCCTCACCGTCCCCGCCGAACACCACCTCCCGCACCGGCACATCCACATACCCGTCCAGCAGCTCACACACCTCGTCAAACGCCGCCGCGAACACCGGGAACGCCTCGTACAGACCCCGGCCCATCCCCAACCGCTGCGCACCCTGACCGGTGAACACCACACCCAACCGGCCCTCACCGGCGACACCCCGCACCACAGCCGCGGAGTCCGCACCCGCCACGACCGCTGCCAGGCCCGCATCCAGGCTCTCCGCGTCGCCGGCCAGCACCACCGCACGGTGTGGCAGCGATGCCCGCCCCGTCAGGGACAGGCCGATGTCGACCAGGCCCGGGCTGCTGCCGTCCGCCGAGCCGCCGACGGCGGCCCGCAGCCGCTCCGCCTGCCCGGCCAGCGCCGCCGGATCCGCCGCCGACAGCACCACCGGAACCACCGGAAGGCCGCGGCCGGGCACCCGCGCCGGCTCCGCGACGGCGTCGCCCTCCTCGAGGATGACGTGGGCGTTCGTGCCGCTGATCCCGAACGACGACACCGCCGCCCGCCGCGGACGGCCCTCCGCCGCCTCCCACAGCCGCGGCTCCACCAGCAGCGACACCGCACCCGCATCCCAGTCGACCTCCGCCGACGGGGCGTCCACGTGCAACGTCCGCGGCATCACCCCGCGGCGCATCGCCAGCACCATCTTGATCACACCGGCCACCCCCGCGGCCGCCTGCGCATGACCGATGTTCGACTTCACCGACCCCAGCCACAACGGCTGGCCCTCGGGCCGGCCCTGGCCATAGGTCGCGAGCAGCGCCTGCGCCTCGATCGGATCACCCAGCGTCGTCCCGGTGCCGTGGCCGTCCACGACGTCCACGTCGGCCAGGCCGAGCCGGGCGTTCGCCAGGGCCTGGCGGATCACCCGCTGCTGCGACGGGCCGTTCGGCGCCGTCAGGCCGTTGCTCGCCCCGTCCTGGTTGACCGCCGAACCGCGCAGCACCGCCAGCACCTGATGGCCGTTCCTCCGAGCGTCGGAGAGCCGCTCCACCAGGAGCATGCCGACACCCTCACCCCAGCCCACACCGTCCGCCGCCGACGCGAACGACTTGCAGCGGCCGTCCGCCGCCAGACCGCGCTGACGGGAGAAGGCGATGAACGTGTTCGGCGTCGACATCACCGTGACGCCGCCGGCCAGCGCGAGGTCACACTCGCCGGCGCGCAGCGCCTGCGCCGCCAGGTGCAGCGACACCAGGGAGGAGGAGCACGCCGTGTCGACCGTGACCGCCGGCCCCTCCAGACCGAACGTGTACGACACCCGGCCCGACGCGATGCTCCCGCCCGTCCCCATCGAGCCCTCGGACGCCTCCGCCGACTGGCCGAGGACGATCGCGTAGTCGTTGTACATCACCCCGACGAAGACACCGGTGCGGCTGCCGCGCACCGCGTCCGGCGCGACGCCGGCGTTCTCGAAGGCCTCCCAGGACGCCTCCAGCAGCAGCCGGTGCTGCGGGTCCGTCGCGACGGCCTCCCGCGGGCTGATCCCGAACAGCCCCGGGTCGAAGCTCGTCGCTCCGGTGAGGAACCCGCCCGCGCGGGTGTAGGACGTCCCCGGATGGTCCGGGTCCGGGTGGTAGAGCCCGTCGACGTCCCAGCCGCGGTCGGCGGGGAAGTCGCGGACACCGTCGCGCCCCTGCGCGACCAGATCCCACAGGGCCTCGGGCGAGTCGACGCCGCCCGGGTAGCGGCAGGCCATACCGACGATGGCGATCGGCTCCGTCGCGGCGTCCTCCGCACCGCGCAGCCGCTCGCGGGTCTCGTGGAGTTCGGCCGTGACGCGCTTCAGGAAATAGCGCAGCCGGTCGTCGTCGCTCATCGCGGTCTCGCCTCTCATGACTACGGCCGTACGTGGGGTGGTCTCGGGCGGATCAGGAGATCCCGAACTCCTTGCCGAGGAGGTCGAAGACCTCGTCGTCGCTTGCCGCGTCCAGCCGCTCCGCGAGGGCGACGCCTTCGTGCGCCGTGCCGGTGCCCGCACCGTTGCCACCGTTGCCGGCTTCGGTGCCGGCGAGCTGCCAGGACGCCAGCAGCCCCTGCAGGCGGGCGGTGACCTGGGCACGGTCCTCGGCCCCGGTCACCGTGCCGAAGGAGCCGGCCAGCCGGTCGAGCTCGGCGAGCAGCGGGACGACGGGCGAGACGTCCGCGGGGGCCAGCCGTTCACCGAGGTAGGCGGCGAGCGCCGCCGTGTTCGGATAGTCGAAGACCAGGGTGGACGGAAGCCGCAGGCCGGTGGCGGCGATCAGCCGGTTGCGCAGTTCGACGGCGGTCAGCGAGTCGAAACCGAGTTCGGTGAACGCCCGGCCGACGGGCACCGCGCCGGCCGAGGCGTGGCCGAGCACGCCGGCGACGTGGGCCCGCACGGTTTCGAGGACCAGCCGCTCCCGGTCCGCCGGAGAGAGGCCCGCGAGCCGCCCGCCGAGGGAGGGCCCGGCGGCGCCGGCCCCGGCCGCAGCACGCCCGGCCCGGCTGCCCTGGACGAGTTCGTCGAGCAGCGGCGGGAGCAGACCGCTGCCCGCCGCCGCGCGCAGCACGGCGACGTCGAGACCGAGCGGGGCCACCAGTCCGCGGCCACTCGACAATGCCGCGTCAAAGGCAGCCAGACCCTGCTCCACAGTCAGCGGAACAATGCCGCCCTGCCGCAGCCGCGCCAGCTCGCCTAGACCCAGAGACCCCCCCATTCCCCCCGCCGTGTCCCACAGGCCGAACGCCACCGACACCGCGTTCACACCCCGGCCCCGCAGCCATCCCGCGAAACCGTCCACAAACGTGTTCGCCGCCGCATACGCCGCCTGGCCCGCATTCCCCAACACACCCGCCGCCGACGAGAACACCACAAACGCCGACAGATCCGGACCGGAGGTGACCTCGAAGAGGTTCACCACCGCGTCGACCTTGGCCCGCAACACCGCCGTCACCCGCTCCGCCGACAACGACCCGACAAGACCGTCATCCACCACACCCGCCACCTGCACCACACCCGACACCGACTCGCCCGCAAGCAACGTCGCCACCGCATCCCGATCCGCCACATCACACGCCGCCACCCGCGCCTGTGCACCCAGGCCGACCAGCTCCGCCACCAGCTCAGCCGCACCCGGCGCCGCCGCACCCCGACGCGACACCAGCAGCAGATCCGACACCCCGTGCGCCCTCACCAGATGACGCGCCACCACCGCGCCCAGCGTGCCCGTACCACCGGTCACCACCACCGTGCCCGTGCCGAAAGTCCCGCCGGCGGTGCCCCCGCCGGCAGCCGCACCATCGCCGGCCCCGTCCACCGCCGGACGCGCCGCGGGAACAGGCAGCCGGACGAGGCGAGGTACCAGCAGCCGGCCGTCACGCACCGCCACCTGCGCGAGATCCACCGCGGCCACGGCGGCCAGCGCGGCGGCGCCGTCCCCGGTCGGGGCATCGAGGTCGAGATCGAGGTCGAGGTCGAGGTCGAGGTCGAGGTCGAGGTCGAGGTCAACCAGGTGAATCCGGTCGGGGAACTCGGACTGCGCCGTGCGCGTCAGCCCCCACAGTCCCGCGTCGACCACACCCGGGGCCGGGCCGTCGGCGCCCACCGTCACGGCCCCCCGGGTCACGACCATCAGCCGGCTCTGGGCCCAGCGGGCATCCGCCGACCACTCCTGCAGCAGGCCGAGCAGGGCGACCACCCGATCGCGGGCCGCGTGCGCGGACACGGTGCCGGCGGTGCCCGCGACTACTTCCTCGCCCAGCTCCGCCTCGCCTGGTGTGGGCTCCGCGGGCAGGGTGCAGTCCACGACCAGGATCTCTGCCGGCTCCGGCAGCGGCGCGCCCAGGAGCACCCGGGCCCAGCCCGGTCCGTAGCCACCCGAGCCGTCTGGCCCGTCGGACGTCGCCGCGGCACCCGCCGGCCCGGTGACGGGGATGCCCCGGTCGATCCAGTCGAGGCCGTAGAGAAGATCGTCCGCCGGCGAGCCGGCGACCGCGGCGCGCAGGGCGAGCGCCGACACCTCGGCGACCGGCAGGCCCGACTCGTCGGCGAAGGTGACCTGGACGGTGTCCGTACCGGGGGCCGCGCCGATCCGGACCCGCAGCGGCCCGCCGGTCGGGCCGAACACCCGCAGCCCGGTGAACGCGAACGGGATCCGCACCCCGCCACCGGCCGGCAGCAGGCCGCCGGCGGCGATCGCGTGCAGCGCCGCGTCGAACAGCGCGGGATGGATCCCGAACCCGGTGCCCAGCTCGTCGGTCGCGACCTCGGCGAAGACCTCCGAGGACGTCCGCCACACCCGCCGCAGGCCCTGGAAGGCCGGCCCGTAGGCGAGCCCGGCGGCCTCGGTGACCAGGTAGAAGTCGGTGATGTCGATCTCGTCGGCACCCTGGGGCGGCCAGGTGACCAGCGGGCTCGCCGGCGCCGCCGCGGCGTCGTCGCTGCCGCCCGTGGCGAGCTGACCCGAGGCGTGCAGCACCCAGGGCTCCTCCGGGCCGGACCGTGCGTGCACGGTCACCGCACGGCTCCCGGGCATCCCGGGCTGCTCCTCCACGGTGGGCGGGGCGATGGTGACCCGGAGCTGGATGTCGCCCCGCTGCGGCAGGGCGAGCGGGACGTGCAGCAGCAGCTCCTCCAGCACCGGCAGGCCGGCGCCGATGCCGGCGGCGAGTGCCATCTCGGCGAAGGCCGTCCCGGGGACGAGGACGCGGCCGAACACGGTGTGGTCGGCGAGCCAGGGGTGGGCCGCGGTGGACAGCGCACCCGTGTAGACCACGGCGGACGATCCGGGGACGTCGACGGCAGCCCCGAGCAGCGGATGGCCGGTGGCCTCCAGGCCGAGGCCGGTGGCGTCGCCGGTGCCGCCCGGGCGGGGCCGCGGCCAGTAGCGGTCGCGGCGGAAGGCGTAGGTCGGCAGGTCGACGCGGGACGCGCCGGTGCCGGCGAACAGCGCCGGCCAGTCGACGGCGGTACCGGCGACGAACAGGCGCCCGAGCGCGGCAAGCAGGGATGTCGGCTCGTCGTGGTCCCGACGCAGGGCGGGGACAGCGACCAGGTCGGGAGCCGCGTCCTGGGCCATGGCGGTCAGCACCGCGTCGGGCCCCAGTTCCAGCAGCCGGGTGACGCCCTGCTCCGCCAGCGCGCGGACGGCGTCGGCGAACCGGACCGGGCGGCGCACCTGCTCCACCCAGTAGCCCGGGTCCGACCACTGCCCGCGGGCCGGCGCGCCGTTCACCGTCGAGACACCGGCGACGGACGGCTCGCGGAACCGAAGCCCGCGGACGACCTCGTCGAACTCGGCAAGCATCGGTTCCATGAGCGCGGAGTGGAAGGCATGGCTGACCGCGAGCCGGTTGCAGCGCCAGCCCCGCTCGGCGGCCAGGTCGGCGGCGCGGTCGAGCTGCGCGGCCGGCCCGGCCAGCACCACGGAGGTCGGCCCGTTCACCGCGGCGACGTCCAGGTCGAGGCCCAGGCCCGCCTCGTCGAGGGCGGCGGTCAGGTCGGGTTCGGCGGCCTGGACGGCGAGCATGCCGCCGCCGGTGGGCAGGGCCTGCATCAGCCGCCCGCGGGCGGCGACGAGAGCGGCCGCGTCGGCGAGGTCGAGCACCCCGGCGGCGTACGCGGCGGTGATCTCGCCGATCGAGTGGCCGGCCACCGCGTCGGGGCTGATCCCCCAGCTGCGGACCAGCGCCAGCAGCGCGACCTCGACCGCGAACAGCGCCGGCTGGGCGTAGCCCGTCCGCGTCAGCAGCTCGGCGTCGCCCGCGGCCTCGACCGCGGCCTCACCCGCGGACCCACCGAGCAGCGCGTGCAGCGGGCGGTCGAGGTGGACGTCGAGCAGCGCGCAGACCTCGTCGAAGGCGGCTGCGTAGGCCGGGAAGGCGGCGTACAGGCCCAGCCCCATGCCCAGGCGCTGGGCACCCTGCCCGGTGAACACGATGCCGAGCCGGGACGGGCCGACCTCCCCGGTCACGACCGGCACCGAGCCCCGGGGGGCCGGGGCGTGGACGGCGGCATCCGGCGAGGCGACGAGGGTGGTGAGGCCGGCGAGGAGGTCGTCCTCGCCGGCGGCGACCACGACAGCGCGGTGGCGCAGCGCCGCGCGGGCGGCGAGCGTGCGGCCGATGCCGGCCACCGGAATGCGTCCCGGCTGCGCGGTGAGCGCGTCACACAGGCGGGCGGCCTGCCCGGCGAGCGCCTCCGGGTCCGCCGCGGCGAGCACGATCGGGAGGGCCGGGAGCGTCTCCGGGCCCGCCGGCTCCGGGCCCGCGGGTTCCGGCGCGGGCGCGGCCTCGGGGGCTGCTTCGAGGATGACATGGGCGTTGGTGCCGCTGATGCCGAAGGACGAGACGCCGGCCCGGCGGGGACGGAGGTCGTCCGGCCAGGGGCGGGCGGCGGTGAGGAGTTCCACGGCGCCGTCGGCCCAGTCGACCTGGGGGGTCGGCGTGTCCACGTGCAGGGTGGGTGGCAGGACGCCGTGCCGCATCGCCTCGATCATCTTGATGACGCCGGCGGCGCCGGCGGCGGCCTGGGCGTGGCCGATGTTCGACTTGATGGAGCCGAGCCACAGCGGGCGGTCCGCCGGCCGGTCGCGGCCGTAGGTCGCCAGCACCGCCTGGGCCTCGATCGGGTCACCGAGCCGGGTGCCGGTGCCGTGCGCCTCGACGACGTCGACGTCCGCCGGTGCCAGCCGGGCGCTGGCCAGCGCGGCCCGGATGACCCGCTGCTGCGACGGCCCGTTCGGTGCCGTGATCCCGTTGCTGGCCCCGTCCTGGTTGACGGCGCTGCCACGTACGACCGCCAGCACGGGATGACCGAGCCGCTGGGCGTCGGAGAGGCGTTCGACGAGCAGGACGCCGGCGCCCTCGGCCCAGCTGGTGCCGTCGGCGGCGGCGGCGAAGGACTTGCAGCGGCCGTCGGGCGCCATGCCGCGCTGCCGGGAGAAGCCGATGAAGGTGTTCGGGGTCGCCATGACCGTGACGCCGCCGGCCAGCGCCAGCTCGCACTCGCCGGCGCGCAGCGCCTGGGCCGCCAGGTGCAGGGCCACCAGCGACGACGAGCAGGCCGTGTCGACGGTGACGGCCGGGCCCTCCAGGCCGAACGTGTACGCCAGCCGGCCGGAGGCGAGGCTGCCGCCGGTGCCGAGCAGGCCCTCCGCATCCTCACCGGAGGCGCCGAGAACGAGCGAGTAGTCGGTGTTCATCATGCCGACGAAGACGCCGGTGCGGCTGCCGCGCACGGCCGAGGGGTCGAGGCCGGCGCGCTCGAACGCCTCCCAGGAGACCTCCAGCAGCAGGCGGTGCTGCGGGTCCATGGCGAGGGCCTCGCGGGGGCTGATCCCGAACAGGCCGGGGTCGAACTCGGCGGCCTCGGCCAGGAAGCCGCCCGCCCGGGTGTAGGACGTCCCGGGATGGTCGGGGTCGGGGTGGAACAGGGTGTCGAGGTCCCAGCCGCGGTCGGGAGGGAAGTCCCCGATGCCGTCACGGCCGGTGGCGACGAGCTCCCACAGCTCCTCCGGCGAGGTGACGCCGCCGGGGAACCGGCAGGCCATCCCGACGACGGCGATCGGCTCGCCCGCGGCGAGGCCCGCCGCCGACCCGGCCGCGCCGGCCGCGAGGGTCCCGCCGGCCGCACCGGACCCGCCGGACAGGGCGTCCGTGCCGGCCGGGTCGGCGGAGAGGTCGGTGAGTTCCCCGTCGATGTACGTGGCCAGGGCGGCGACGTTCGGGTAGTCGAAGACCAGGGTGGACGGCAGGCGCAGCCCGGTCACCGTGACGAGGCGGTTGCGCAGCTCCACCCCCGTCAGCGAGTCGAAGCCGAGTTCGCGGAAGGCCCGTTCGACGTCGACGGCCTCCGGGTCGGCGTGGCCGAGCACGGCCGCGACCTGTGCCCGCACGGTCGCCTCGACGACCCGGCGCCGGTCCGCCGCGGACAGGCCCGCGAGCCGCCGGTCGAGACCGGAACCCCCACCGGCGGCGCCGCCGGCACTCCGGGTGCCGGGTGCGCGGACGAGTCCGTGGAACAGCGGCGGCAGCATGCCGGCGCCGGCGGCGCCGCGCATCGCGGTGAGGTCGAGGCGCAGCGGCGCCAGCACGGCGGGGGCGGCCGACAGGGCGGCGTCGAAGGCGGCGAGGCCCTCGTCGGGCGTGAGCGCACGGATGCCGCCGCGGTGCATGCGCACCCGGTCGCTCTCGGAGAGGCCGGCGCCCATGCCGGTCTCGGTGTCCCACAGGCCCCAGGCCAGCGACGTGGCGGCCAGGCCGAGGGCGCGGCGGTGGGCGGCGAAGGCGTCCAGGAAGGTGTTGGCCGCCGCGTAGTTCGCCTGCCCCGGGCTGCCGAGAACACCGGAGATCGAGGAGAACAGGACGAAGGCGTCGAGGTCGGTCCCGGCGGTGGCCTGGTGCAGGTGCACCGCCGCGTCGACCTTGGCCCGCAGGACGGCGTCCAGCCGTTCGGGGGTCAGCGAGGCGAGCAGGCCGTCGTCGAGCACACCGGCGGCGTGGACGACGGCGCGGACGTCCACCCCGGCGAGCGCACGGTCGACCTGCTCGCGGTCGGCGACGTCGCACGACACCAGCCGCACCCGCGTGGCACCGGCGTCGGTCAGCTCCGCGCGCAGCTCCTCGGCGCCGGGCGCGGCCGGGCCGCGGCGGGACAGCAGCAGCAGGTCCCGCACCCCACGCTCGCGGACGAGGTGGCGCGCGACCAGCGCGCCGAGCGTCCCGGGCGCGCCGGTGACGACGACGGTGCCCTCGGACGTCCACCGGCGGGGCAGGACGAGGATGTTCTTGCCGACGTGGCGGGCCTGGCTGACGAACCGGAACGCCTCCCGCGCCTCGCGCAGGTCCCAGGCCCGCAGCGGCAGCAGCCGCAGCGCGCCGCGCGCGAAGAGGGCCAGCAGCTCGGTGAGCATCTCGCCGATGCGGTCCGGGCCGGCCTCCATCAGGTCGAAGGCCTGGTAGCCGACGCCCGGGTGGCGGGCGGCGAGGTCGGCCGCGTCGCGCACGTCGGTCTTGCCCATCTCGACGAACCGCCCGCCGGGGCCCAGCAGGCGCAGCGACGCGTCCACGAACTCGCCGGTCAGCGAGTTCAGGACGACGTCGACGCCGCGGCCGTCCGTCGCGGCGCGGAACCGCTGTTCGAAGTCGGTGTCCCGGGACGAGGCGACCGCGGGAGCGTCGAGGCCGAACTGGCGCAGGACCGGCCACTTGACCGGGCTGGCCGTGCCGAGCACCCGCGCGCCCAGCTGCCCGGCGATCTGCACCGCCGCCATGCCGACGCCACCGGCGGCGGCGTGCACCAGCACCGACTCGCCCGCCCGGACCCCGGCGAGATCGACCAGGCCGTAGTAGGCGGTCAGGAACACCATCGGCACCGACGCGGCCTGCGTGAACGACCAACCGGCCGGGATGGGCGCGAGCATCCGCTGGTCGGTGACGGTCCGCGGGCCGAAGCCATCCGTGAACAGGCCGAACACCCGGTCGCCGGGCGCCAGGCCCGTCACCCCGGGGCCGACCTCGAGGACGACGCCGGCGCCCTCGGAGCCCATCGCCAGCGGAACCTCGCTCGGGTACATCCCCAGCGCGATCAGCACGTCACGGAAGTTCAGCCCGGCCGCCCGCACCGCCACCCGCACGGTGCCCGCGGCGAGCTCACCGCCCGCGGTCTCGTCGGCCCGCAGCCGGAGCCCTTCCAGGGTGCCGTCCGGGGAGGCGGTGAGCCGCCAGTCCAGGGCGGTGGGCGGTACCAGGCCCCCGCCGGCCGCCCCGGCGGCTGAAGCGTTGGTGCCGGCCGGCGTGGCCGCGGCGGCTGGCCTGCCCAGACGCGGCACGGTCACCACGCCCGCGCGGACGGCGGCCTGGGGCAGGTCGGCGGCGACGAGCGCCGGCAGGACGCCCCAGTGGCCCGCCGCCGGGTCGAGGCGGTCCAGGTCGGCCTGGTCGAGGTCCACCAGGTGGAGGCGGTCGGGGTACTCGGACTGCGTGGAGCGGACCAGCCCCCACAGCGCCGCGTCCGCGATTCCCGGCACGGCCTCGCCGGGGCCGGTGGCGACGGCCTCGCGGGTGAGCACCACCAGCCGCCGGTCCGCCCAGTGGGGATCGGCGAGCCAGGTCTGGAGGGTCCCGAGCAGGAGACGGGTCCGTGCGTGGACGGCGTCCGCCAGCGGGGCAGGGCCGGTCTGCCGGTTGTCGCCCGTCTCCCGGCCGGTGCAGTCGAGGACGAGCACCGGAGCCGGCTCCGGCAGCGCGGCGCCGAGCACCGCCGCCACCCAGCCGTCCGCCGCACCGGAGGCGCCGGCCGCATCAGGGGCAGCCGCGTCAGGGGCCGTGGGCAGCGGCCGGGCGAGCCATTCCACGGGGTGCAGCAGGTTCTCGCCGGCAGTGCCCGGGGCCAGCTGGTCGGCCGACACCGGCCGCAGCGTCAGACCGGCGACCTCGGCGACGGGCAGCCCGGACGTGTCCGCGAACGCCAGCCGCACTGTCCGCGAACCGTGCGAACCGGTGGTGCCCGAACCGGCCGTCTCCGACCCGGCGGCTCCCGAACCGGCCGTCGCGAGGCGGACGCGGAGCACCCCGCCCGAGGGCCCGCCCGTGCCGGCGCCGGCGGCGTCGAAGACGCGGACCCCGGAGAACGCGAAGGGCAGCCGCACGGCGCCGTCGGGCAGCAGGCCACCCAGGCCGGCGGCGTGCAGCGCGGCGTCGAACGGAGCCGGGTGCAGCGCGAAACCGCCGGCGGCGTCGGCCGTCTCGGCGGCGACCTCGGCGAACACCTGGGAGCCCCGGCGCCACACCCGCCGCAGCAGGCGGAAGGCCGGGCCGTAGGCCAGACCGGTGTCGGCGAGGTCGTCGTAGAAGCCGTCCACCGACAGTTCCGTGGTGTCGGGGCCGTCCGGCGGCCAGGCGACCATTGCCGGGTCCACCGGCGGTTCGTCCTCGGCGTCGGCGGTCAGGGTGCCGGTGGCGTGCAGCGTCCACGGCTCGTCGTCGTCGCCGGCCGTGTCGGGCCGGGAGTGCAGCGCGAACCCGCGCCGCCCGCCGTCGGGCTCGTCGACGACGACCCGGATCTGGACGCCGGACCGCTCCGCCAGCCGCAGCGGCGTCCGCAGGACGAGCTCGTCCACCACCGGCGCGCCGGCGCGGGTGCCGGCGGTCAGCGCCAGCTCGACCAGCGCCGTGCCGGGGACGACGACCGTGCCCAGCACGACATGGTCGGCGAGCCACGGATGGGTCTGCACCGACAGCCGGCCGGTGAGCACCACCGACGCCGAGTCGGGCAGGTCGACGAGCGCGCCGAGCACCGGGTGCCCGGTGGCGGCCAGGCCGAGCTCGGCGGGGTCGCCCATGCGCCTGCGGCCGGGGGTGGCCACCGGCCAGAACCGCAGGCTCTGGAAGGCGTAGGTCGGCAGGTCGGCCCGCCCGGCGCCGGTGCCGTCGAACACCGCCGGCCAGGCGACCGGACGTCCCGCGGCGAAGACCCGGGCCGCGGCGGCCAGCACGGAGACGGCCTCGTCGTGGTCGCGGCGCAGCGCGGGGACGGCGACCGCGTCCGCCACGCAGTCACCCACCATCGCGGTAAGGACGGCGTCCGGGCCGATCTCCAGGAACTGGGTCGGTTCCGCGGCGGCGAGGGTCTCCACGGCGGCCGCGAAGCGGACCGGGCGGCGGACCTGGGCGACCCAGTAGCCGGGGTCGGTCCACTCGTCCTGCACGGGTTCGCCGGTCACCGTCGACACCGCCGGCAGCCGTGGCGCGGCGAACCGCAGGCCGGCGACGACGGCCGCGAACTCGTCGAGCATCGGCTCCATCAGCGCCGAGTGGAAGGCGTGGCTCACCTTGAGCCGGTTCGTCCGCCAGCCGCGCCCGGCGGCGAGCACCGCCGCCTCGTCGATCGCCGCGGCGGGGCCTGCGAGCACAACCGAGGTGGGGCCGTTGACCGCGGCGAGGTCGAGGGCGATCCCGGCCGCGGCGAGGGCGTCCGTCACCTCGGTCTCGGCGGCGGCGACGGCGAGCATCGCGCCTCCGGCCGGGAGGGCCTGCATGAGCCGCCCGCGGGCAGCCACCAGCGCCGCGGCGTCGGCGAGATCCAGCACACCGGCCGCGTAGGCGGCGGTGACCTCGCCGATCGAGTGGCCGGCGACGACGTCCGGGGTGATTCCCCAGGAACGCAGCAGCGCCAGCAGCGCGACCTCGACGGCGAACAGCGCCGGCTGGGCGTGGCCGGTCGCGTCCAGGTGGTCCGGTTCGGTGTCGATGACGGTGCGCAGCGGCCGGTCGAGGTGACCGTCGAGCAGGGTGCACACCTCGTCGAGGGCCGCCGCGTACACCGGGAAGACGGCGGCGAGGCGGTTGCCCATGCCGAGCCGCTGCGCGCCCTGGCCGGTGAACAGCAGCGCCAGCCGCCCGTCCCGGGCCGTCCCCACGAAGCACTGCGCGGCACCGGCACCGGCACCGGCACCGGCAGCAGCACCAGCGGTGTCGCCAGCGGCGAGTGCGTCCAGGTCGGCGAGGATGTCCTGCGGGGTCGTGCCGAGCAGGACGGCGCGGTGCGTCAGCGCCGCCCGGCCGCCGAGCGCGCGGGCGACGTCCAGTGCCACCGCCGCCGCGGGTCGCTCCGACGGCTGGGTCGTGAGCAGTGTGCGCAGCCGCGCGGCCTGCCCGGCCAGGGCGGCGGGGTCGTGGGCGGAGAGCACGAACGGGAGGCGGGGCAGCACGGCGGTGACCGGCGCGGTGTCGTCCGCGGGGGCGGCGGGCGGCTCCTCGATGATCACGTGGGCGTTGGTGCCGCTGATCCCGAACGACGAGACGCCGGCGCGGCGCGGCCGGTCGGACCGCGGCCACGGGCGGGCGGCGGTGAGCAGCTCGACGGCACCGCCGGCCTCGGCCCAGTCGACCTGGGTGGTGGGTGCGTCGACGTGCAGGGTCGCGGGCAGCGTGCCGTGGCGCAGGGCCAGGACCATCTTCATGATCCCGGCGGCGCCGGCGGCGGCCTGGGTGTGTCCCAGGTTCGACTTCACCGAACCGAGCCACAGCGGCTGGTCCGCGGGGCGTTCCCGCCCGTAGGCGGCGATCAGCGCCTGCGCCTCGATCGGGTCGCCGAGAGTGGTGCCGGTGCCGTGCGCCTCGACGGCGTCGACGTCCGCCGGTGCCAGCCGGGCGCTGGCCAGCGCGGCCCGGATGACCCGCTGCTGGGACGGCCCGTTCGGCGCGGTGATGCCGTTGCTGGCCCCGTCCTGGTTGACGGCGCTGCCGCGCACCACCGCCAGCACCGGATGGCCGAGCCGCTGGGCGTCGGAGAGGCGCTCGAGGAGCAGGATGCCGGCGCCCTCGGCCCAGCTGGTGCCGTCGGCGGCGGCGGCGAAGGCCTTGCAGCGGCCGTCGGCGGCGAGGCCGCGCTGGCGGCTGAACTCGACGAACGCGCCCGGGGTCGCCATGACGGTGACGCCACCGGCCAGCGCGAGGTCGCATTCGCCGCCCCGCAGTGCCTGCGCCGCCAGGTGCAGGGCCACCAGCGCCGACGAGCAGGCCGTGTCGACGGTGACGGCCGGGCCCTCCAGGCCGAAGGTGTAGGCGAGCCGGCCGGAGACGAGGCTGCTGGCGCCCGCGGCGCTCATGTAGCCCTCGGCGTAGTCCGCCGCCTGCCCGATGACCGCCGCGTAGTCGCTGGAGAGCACGCCGGCGAACACCCCGGTGCGACTGCCGCGCAGGGTGGTCGGGTCGATGCCGGCCCGCTCGACGGCCTCCCAGGAGATCTCCAGCAGCAGGCGCTGCTGCGGGTCCATGACGAGGGCCTCGCGCGGGCTGATGCCGAAGAAGTCCGCGTCGAAGGTGGTGGCGGCGGGGACGAACCCGCCTTCGCGCACGTAGGACGTCCCGGGGTGGTCGGGGTCGGGGTGGTACAGGCCGTCGACGTCCCAGCCGCGGTCGGTCGGGAAGGGGGTGATGCCGTCTCGGCCGTCGGCGAGCAGGCGCCACAGGTCGTCCGGGCTGTCGACGCCGCCCGGCAGCCGGCAGCCCATCCCGACGATGGCGATCAGCTCGTCGCCGGTGCCCGGGCCGGCCGGCGGCGGCGCGACCGTCCCGGCGGTCCCGGTCCCGGCGGCCCTGGCCCTGGCGCCGGCCGCGGCGGAGTCGGCGGTGCCCGTGGAGTCGCCGTCGCCGAGGAGTTCGCGGCGGAGCTGCTCGGCGAGGGCGCGGGGCGTCGGGTAGTCGAAGGTGAGGGTCGCCGGCAGCCGCAGGTCGGTCGCGACCGTGAGCCGGTTGCGCAGCTCGACGGCGGTCAGCGAGTCGAAGCCGAGCTCGCTGAAGGCCCGGGCGGGCGCGACGGCGTCGCCGGAGGCGTGGCCGAGCACAGCGGCGGCCTGCGCGCGGACCAGGTCGAGCAGCAGCCGGTCCTGGTCGGGGGCGGACCGGCCGGTGAGGCGTGCCAGCAGTGTCGTACCGGTGAGGCCGGAGGCGGCGGCCCTGCGGGCGGGCGGCCCGGCGAGGCCGCGCAGCAGCGGCGGCAGGCCCGGGTCGTCCCGGCGGGCGCGCAGCATGGCGGTGTCGAGGCGGATCGGGACGAGCAGCGGGCGTTCGTGCCCGACGGCCCGGTCGTAGAGGGCGAGCGCCTCGGCCGCCGGCAGGGCACCGATGCCGCCCCGGTGCATGCGCAGCCGGTCGGCGTCGGTCAGGTCGGCGGCCATGCCGGCGTCGATGTCCCACATGCCCCAGGCCAGCGACGTCGCCGGCAGCCCGAGGGCGCGGCGGTACGCGGCGAAGGCGTCCAGGAAGGAGTTCGCCGCCGCGTAGTTCGCCTGCCCCGGGCTGCCGAACACCCCGGAGACCGAGGAGAACATGACGAACGCGTCGAGGTCCGCACCGGCGGTGGCCTCGTGCAGGTTCACCACCGCGTCGACCTTCGCCCGCAGCACGGCGTCCAGCCGTCTCGGGGTCAGTGCTCCGACGAGACCGTCGTCGACCACGCCCGCCACGTGCACGACGGCGCGGACGTCCACGCCGGCGAGCGCGCGGTCGACCTGGTCGCGGTCGGTGACGTCGCACGACACCAGCCGCACCCGCGCGCCGGCCTCGGTGAGCTCCGACCACAGCTGCTCGGCACCGGGGGCCGAGGACCCACGCCGCGACAGCAGCAGCAGGTCGCGCACCCCGTGTTCGTGGACCAGGTGCCGGACGAGCGGCGCGCCGAGCCCCCCGGTGGCGCCGGTGACGACGACCGCGCCCTCGCGGCGGGCCGGCCGGGGCAGGACCAGCACGTTCTTGCCGATGTGACGGGCCTGGCTGACGAAACGGAACGCCTCGCGCGCCTCCCGGACGTCCCACGCCCGCAGCGGCAGCAGCCGCAGCACACCGCGGTCGAACAGGCCGAGCAGCTCCGCGAGCATCTCCCCGATGCGCTCGGCGCCCGCCTCGAACAGGTCGAAGGACCGGTAGCCCACACCCGGGTACCGCTGGCCGACGTCGGCTGTGTCCCGCAGGTCGGTCTTGCCCATCTCGACGAGACGCCCGCCGGGGCCGAGCAGGCGCAGGGACGCGTCCACGAACTCGCCTGCCAGCGAGTTCAGGACGACGTCCACGCCGCGCCCGTCCGTCGCCGCGCGGAACCGCTCCTCGAAGCCGGTGTCCCGCGACGAGGCGACCTCCGCCTCGCCGAGGCCGAGCTCGCGCAGCACCGGCCACTTGCCGGCGCTGGCCGTCCCGAGGACCCTCGCCCCGAGGTGGCCGGCGACCTGCACCGCCGCCATGCCCACCCCGCCGGCGGCCGCGTGCACCAGCACCGACTCACCGGCCCGCAGCCCGGCCAGATCGACCAGTGCGTAGTACGCCGTCAGGAACACCACGGGCACCGACGCGGCCTGCGCGAACGACCAGTCGCACGGCACCGGCGCGAGCAGCCGCTGGTCGGTCACCACCTCGGGGCCGAACGCGCCCTCGAACAGGCCGAACACCCGGTCGCCGGGCGCCAGGCCCGTCACCCCCGGGCCGACCTCGACGACCACGCCCGCGCCCTCGGACCCCATCGGCAGCGCCACCGCGCTCGGGTACATCCCGAGCGCGATCAGCACGTCGCGGAAGTTCAGTCCCGCCGCCCGCACCTCGACCCGCACCATGCCGTCGGCCAGCGTCCCGCCGGCACCGCCCGGGACGTCGCCGCCGTGGCCTTCGGGCACTTCGAGGACTTCGGGCACTTCGAGGACCTCGGGGGCCTCGGGGGCCTCGGGGGCCTCGAGGACCTCGAGGACCTCGAGGGCGAGGCCCTCCAGCGTTCCGCCGGGATCGGCGGCGAGGCGCCACGGCTGGCCGGTCCCGGGCAGCCGCAGGCCGGCGTCCGCGGACACCCGCCCGAGGCGGGGCACGAACACCTCCCCGGCGCGCAGGTGCGCCTGCGGTTCCCCGGCGGCGAGCAGCGCCGGCAGCAGCGCCCAGGACGCCGGGTCGCCGTCGACGTCCACGATCGTGACCCGCCGCGGGTGCTCCGCCTGGACCGAGCGCAGCAGGCCCCACACGGCGGCGTGGGTCGGGTCGGTGACCCGGTGGCCCAGCGGACCGAGCAGGGCGCCGCCGGTGGCGACGACCAGGCTGGTCGCGGCGAGACGCTCGTCGGCGAGCCAGCGCTGGACGAGCGTCAGCACCCGCCGGGTCGCCGCGCCGACGGCGCGGTGGTCGACGAACCCGGTGTCGGTGCCGCCGATGGCGGTACCGGACGTGTCGTCGGCGGCGGAGGTGCAGTCGAGCACGACGGTGGCGGGGGCGGGCGTCACCTCGGCGTCGAGGGCGGCGACGAGCGCGTCGAGGTCGGGCAGGTTCCGCACGGGCAGGTCCGCGGGGACCCGACCGGGCACGGCGCCGAGCACGACCCAGCTGGTGTCCGGGGGCCCGGTCGCGGGCAGCCGCGGGTCGGTCCAGTCGACGGCGAACAGCGACCGGTCGGCCTCTGCGGACGCGGCCCGCAGACGATCCGCGGTCACCGGGCGCAGTGCCAACTCGCGGACGGTCACCACCGGGGCGCCGGTCTCGTCCGTGGCGACGAGCCCGAGCCGGTCAGGGCCGGCGGGCCTCAGCCGCACCCGCAGCGCGGTGGCGCCGACGGCCCGCAGGTCCACTCCCGACCAGGAGAAGGCCATCCGTGCCAGCGGCGGCGCGCCGCCCGCCTCGCCGGTGCCACCCGTGCCCGGCGCGGCCGGTGAGCCCAGGACGCCGGCCGCGAGGGCGACGCCGTGCAGGGCCGCGTCGAGCAGGGCGGGATGCAGCCGGAACCCGGCGGCGTCGGCGGAGTCGCCCTCGGGCAGCCGCACCTCGGCGTAGACGTCGTCACCAGCGCTCCAGGCGGCGGCCAGCCCGCGGAACGCCGGGCCGTACCCGAAGCCGACGTCGGCGAGGAGCTCGTAGAAACCGTCCAGCGGCAGCGGAACCGCCCCGGCCGGCGGCCACTGCGCCCTGTGGGCGTCCGGTCCGCCCGCGGCGGCCCCAGCGCCGTCGGCGGCGTCGGGCCTGCTGGCATCGGCGCTGCTGGCATCGGCGCCAGTGCTGTCGTCGGGGCCGGCAGCCGGGCCGAGCAGGCCGGTGGCGTGCAGGGTCCACGGCTCGTCGGCGAGGGCCGTCTCCGGCCGGGAGTGGATCGTCACCGGGCGCGCGCCGTGCGCGTCGGCGGGGCCGGTCACCACCTGCAGCGCCACCCCGCCGGACGCCGGCACCGGCAGCGGCGCCTGTGCGGTCAGCTCCGCCAGGACGGGGGCGCCGACCTGCTCGCCGGCGCGCAGCGCCAGCTCCACCATGGCGGTGCCGGGCAGCACTGCCGTCCCGAGGACGGCGTGGTCGGCGAGCCACGGATGGGTCTGCACCGAGATCCGGCCGGTGAAGACCGTCCCGTCGGCGTCGGCCAGTGCCACCGCGGCGGCGATCATCGGATGTTCCGTGGCCACCAGGCCGAGGCCGGCGGCGTCCAGCAGCGGGAGGACGTCGGCCTCGGGCCAGAAGACACGGTGCTGGAAGGGGTAGGTCGGCAGGTCGATCCGCCGCGCCCCGCTGCCCGCGTACAACGCGCTCCAGGTGACGGCCGCGCCGTGGGTGTGCAGCCGGCTGACCGCGGTGAGCAGGGTGTGCACCTCGTCGCGGTCGCGGCGCAGGCTCGCCGCGCACAGCCGGTCGACCGGGTCGGGCAGCGCGCCCTCGGTCATCGCGGTCAGCGTCGCGTCCGGGCCGACCTCCAGGTAGCGGACCGCCCCGAGGCCGTCGAGGGCGGTGACCGCGTCGGCGAAGCGGACGGGGCGGCGCACCTGGTCCACCCAGTAGGCCGGATCCGTCCACTGGCCGGGGCGGACGGCCTGGCCGGTGACGGTGGAGACGGCACCCAGCGTCGGCTCGGTGAACCGCAGGCCACCCACGACGGTCTCGAACCGGGCGAGCATCGGCTCCATCAGCGCCGAGTGGAACGCGTGGCTGACCCGCAGCCGGTTGGTGCGCCACCCGCGCGCCTTCGCGAGCTCGGTGAACGCGTCGACGGCCGTGGCATCACCGGAGAGGACGACGGCCCGCGGTCCGTTGACCGCCGCGATGTCGAGCACCGGCCGGCCGTCGGCACCGGGTGCTACGTCGAGTGCCGCCAGCGCGTCCGCCACGGCGTCCGCGACCTCGGCCTCGGTGGCCTGGACGGCGAGCATCGCCCCGCCGTCCGGCAGCGCCTGCATCAGCCGGCCGCGGGCGGCGACGAGGGCGGCGGCGTCCGCCAGGTCGAGCACGCCGGCGGCGTGGGCGGCCGCGACCTCGCCGATGGAGTGGCCCGCGACGAGGTCGGGGGTGATGCCCCAGCCGCGCAGTGTCGCCAGCAGCGCCACCTGCAGCGCGAAGATCGCGGGCTGGGCGTTCCCGGTGCGGTCGAGCAGCTTCGGCGGGCCGTTCAGGATGTCGCGCAGCGGCAGTTCGAGGTGCGGGTCCAGGTGCGTGGCGACCTCGTCGAGCGCCGCGGCGAACTCGGGGAGGCGGGCGGCGAGCTGGCGGCCCATCTCCGGGCGCTGGCTGCCCTGGCCGGTGAACAGCAGCGCGAGCCGACCGCGGGACGCCACACCGTGCAGGAGGCCGACGCCCGGCTCGTCGACGGCGAGCGCCGCGAGCCCCTGCGCGAGGGTCTCGCGGTCACCGGCGAGGATGACCGCCCGGTGTTCGAAGACCGCCCGGCCGCTGGCCAGCGACCAGCCGAGATCCGCGAGGCCGAGCTCGGGACGGTCCTGGACGTGGGTGAACAGCTGCTGCGCCTGGGCGCGCAGCGCGTCGGCGTCGCGCGCGGAGAGCACGATCGGCAGCGGCCCGTCCACCGCGGTGTCCGTTGTGGTGTCCGTTGTGGTGTCCGCCGCGGTGGTGACGGTGGTGACGGTGCCGGCCGCCGGGGCATCGTCGTGGCGACCGGCACCGGTCCCGATGGCCCCCGCCGGTGCGTCGTCGGCCGGGGGCGCCTCCTCGATGATCATGTGGACGTTGGTGCCGCTCACCCCGAAGGACGAGACCCCGGCGCGGCGCGGGCCGGCGCCCGGCGCCCACGGCTGGGCGTCGTGGAGCAGCCGGACGGCCCCCGCCGACCAGTCGACGTGCGGGCTGGGCTCCTCGGCGTGCAGCGTCTTCGGCAGGACGCCGTACCGCATCGCCAGAACCATCTTCATCACCCCGGCGACGCCGGCGGCGGCCTGGGTGTGCCCGATGTTCGACTTCACCGAGCCGAGCCAGAGGGGCTGTTCGGCGGGCCGGTCCTGCCCGTAGGTGGCGAGGATCGCCTGGGCCTCGATCGGGTCACCGAGCCGGGTGCCGGTGCCGTGCGCCTCGACGACGTCGACGTCGGCCACGGCGAGGCGGGCGTTGGCCAGCGCCTGCCGGATCACCCGCTGCTGCGACGGCCCGTTGGGGGCGGCGAGGCCGTTGCTGGCGCCGTCCTGGTTGACGGCGCTGCCGCGGATCACCGCCAGCACCGGATGGCCGAGCCGGCGGGCCCGGGAGAGCCGTTCGAGCAGCAGCAGCCCGGCGCCCTCGGCGAGCCCGAAGCCGTCGGCGCTGGCCGCGAACGCCTTGCACCGCCCGTCCGCGGCGAGGCCGCGCTGGCGGCTGAACTCGGTGAACGCACTGGGGGTCGTCATCACGGTCACACCGCCGGCCAGCGCCAGGGCGCACTCGTCGGAGCGCAGCGCCTGGGCGGCCAGGTGCAGGGCGACCAGCGACGAGGAGCAGGCGGTGTCGACGGTGAGCGCGGGCCCCTCCAGGCCGAGCGCGTAGGAGATGCGGCCGGAGATGACGGCCGCGGTCGTCCCGGTCACCAGGAAGCCCTCGGCGGCCTGGACGGAGCCGCCGACGAGCCGGGTGTAGTCCTGGTTGTTGGAGCCGACGAAGACGCCGGTGCGGCTCCCGCGCAGTGAGGACGGGTCGATGCCGGCGCGTTCGAACGCCTCCCAGGCGACCTCCAGCACCAGCCGCTGCTGCGGGTCCATCGAGAGGGCCTCACGCGGGCTGATCCCGAAGAACGCGGCGTCGAACTTCCCGGCGCCGGCGAGGAATCCGCCTTCGGAGACGTAGCTGGCGCCGGGCTGGTCGGGGTCGGGGTGGTACAGGGAGTCGAGATCCCAGCCCCGGTCGTCCGGCGGGCGGCTGACCCCGTCCTGGCCCTGGTAGACGAGGCGCCACAGGTCGTCCGGGGAGGTCACGCCGCCCGGGTAGCGGCAGCCCATGCCGACGATCGCGATCGGCTCCGACTCGGCCGACTCCGCCGCGCGCAGCCGCTCCCGTGTCTGGTGCAGGTCGGCGGTCACCCGCTTGAGATAGTCGAGGAGCTTCTCGTGATCCGCCATCTCAAGGCCTCACCAGAGTCGGGTCGCCGGACTGCGGCGTCTACCGGAAGCGAACGAATTACACCCGCGCCGCACCGGTTCTGACAACACCGCGGACCCGCCGAAAGTATAAAGAACGACTTCCCGCGACAACCCCTAGGCGGCCCCTAGCAATACCGGACGGGGCTTTCAGGAAACACCCAGCTCATTGTCGATGAAGCTGAATATCTCGTCGGCGCTGGCCTGCTGCAGTTTATCCGTGACGGACGCTTCCGCGGCCGGATCCGGGGATTCCGCGGAGTCCACCGAATCCGTCCATCTCGACAGCAGGCCGCGCAGGCGCATGGTGATGCGCAGGCGGGCCGCCTCGTCCGCGTCACCAGCGCCGGCCAGGACGGATTCCACTTGGTCCAGACCGGCCATAATCGTTTCCGTCGCGTTCACGGAACCGTCACCCAACAGCGTACGGACGAACTGTGCGACCGCCACCGGCGTGGGATGGTCGAACACAAGTGTGGCCGGCAGCGTGAGACCGGTGGCGGCCCGCAGCCGGTTCCGGAAGTCGACCGCCGTGATGGAGTCGAAGCCGAATTCCCGGAACGGCCGGGCGGGATCGATCGCGGTGGCGTCGGGGTAGCCCAGCACGACGGCGGCATGGTCGCGTGCCAGCTCCACGAGAATCTGCTGGTGCTCCCCGGCGGGTGCCGCGGCGAGCCGGTGCCGCAGCGCCGCCCCCGCGTCGGTGTCCGCCTCCCGGGCCGAGGCCGGTTCGGCCGCCCGCAGCCGGCGCACGGCCGGCAGCTCCTCGATCAGCGGGCGGCGCCGCGAGATCGTGAACGCGGGCGCGAAGACCGACCAGTCGACGTCCGCGACGGCGAGGAACGTCTCCCCCGCCCCGACCGCCTGGCCCATCACCGTGATCGCGGCGTCCGGCTCCATGGGCCGCAGGCCGCGGCGGCGCATGTACTCCTCGCCACCGGTCTGCGCCGCCATCCCGTCACCCGCCCACAGACCCCAGGCGACGGACGTCACCGGCAGGCCACGGTGGCGGCCCTGTTCGGCGAGGGCGTCGAGGGCGGCGTTGGCGGCGGCGTAGCTGCCCTGCCGCGCGCTGCCCCACACCCCGGCGTTGGACGAGAAGAGCACGACCGCGTCGAGGTGTTCCGGGTCGAGCAGTTCCAGCAGGTGGGCGGCCCCGGCGACCTTGCCGGAGCGGGTGTCCGCCAGCTCCTCGGCGGTGGCGTCGGCCAGCAGGCCCGGGGTGAGCGTCCCGGCGGCGTGGATCACCGAGCGCACCGGCTCACCGGCCGCGGCGAGCCTGTCGAGCAGCGCGGCGAGCTGGGTGCGGTCCGCGGCGTCGCAGGCCGCGACGGTCACCCGCGCGCCGAGCCCGGCCAGTTCCGCGGCCAGTTCCGCCGCGCCCGGCGCGGACTCGCCGCGGCGACTGGTGAGCACCAGGTGCCCGGCGCCCTGACCGGCAGCCCACCGGGCGACGTGCCCGCCCAGCGCCCCGGTTCCGCCGGTGACGAGCACGGTGCCGCGCGGCTGCCAGCCGGGCGTCCCGGCCTGGGCCGGGGCGGGCACCAGCCGGCGGACCAGGATCGCGTTCTCCCGGACCGCGACCTGGTCCTCCCCGTCCTTTCCGTCCTTCGCCGCGGTGCCGTCCGTGCCGGCCAGCCCGGCCAGGACGGCCGCGACCCGGCCGGCGGTCCTGGCGTCGCGGGCGGCGGGCAGGTCGAGCAGACCACCCCAGCGCTCGGGATGTTCCAGGCCGATCACCCGGCCCAGGCCCCACACCTCGGCACCGTCCACCGCCGCCGGGGCATCGCCTGCGGCAGCGTGGACGGCACCCTCGGTGACGATCCACAGTGGGGCGTCGAACCCGGCGTCCGCCAGCGCCTGCCCGACCAGCAGGGTGCCCTCCACGGCGGCAGGCGCACTGCCGCTGCCGCTGCCGCTGCCGCTGCCGTCGATCGTGCCCGCGTCACCGCTGGCGGCGCCGTCGGCGAGGTCCGCGGCGCGCAGTGCGAGCAGGGACAGGACGCCGGCCGGCGGCTCGGGATGCGTCCAGAGCTGCCGCACCCGTGCCGCCAGCTCCGCGGGATGCTCCCTGTCGGCCACCGTGAGCTGCTCGGTGCGGGCCCCGTGGCCGTGCACAACCTCCACCAGCCAGTCGGCGGCGGTGGGCGTCCCGTCCTCGGGCAGGAGGACCAGCCAGGTGCCGCCGAGGCGCGCCGGTTCCGGCTCGGCCAGCGGATGCCAGGCCACCCTGAACCGCCAGGCGTCCAGTCGGGAACGCTCCGCGGTACCGCGGCGCCAGCGCGCGAGCGCGGGCAGGACGTCGTCCAGCGCGTCCTCGCCGAGACCGAGCTCGGCGGCCAGCGCCGGTGCGTCACCGGTGGCCACGGCGGCCCAGAAGGCGTCCCCGGACTCCGCCGTGCCCGCGCTCCGGGCACCGGCGTCGGCCGGGGCGTCCGCGTCGTCCGCGCGGCCGTCGGTGAGCCAGAAACGCCGGTGCTGGAACGCGTACGTCGGCAGCTCGCTCAGGTGCCGCGCCGGCGGCCCGGGGAAGTGCGCGGCCCAGTCGACCGCGATGCCGCTGACGTGCGCCTCGGCCAGGGTGCGGACGAGCCGCTGCGGGTCGTCCGCGTCGCGGCGCAGGGTGCCGACCGTGGACACGTCCGGGATGCCGGCGGCCTCCACGACGTCCTGCATCGGGGCGGTGAGGACGGGATGGGCGCTGATCTCCACGAAGTGCCGGTAGCCGTCGGCGAGGAGCCGTTCCAGCGCGCGGGCGAAGAGCACCGGCTGGCGCAGGTTGTCGTACCAGTAGGCCCCGTCGTGGGTGCCGCCGTCTGCGGGCAGGTCCATCGGGGCGCCGGTCACCGTGGAGTACCAGGGGACCCGGCCGGCGCCGATCCGGGTCGGGACGAGCTCGGCGAGGACCCGCTCCCGCACGGCCTCGACCTGGGCCGAGTGGCCGGCCACGCTGGAGCGGACCCGGACCGCGCGGATGCCGTCCCGCTCGCACCGGGCGATGACCGCCTCGGCGGCGTCGACGGCCCCTGCCACGATCACCGACCCCGGCCCGTTGACCGCGGCCACCTCCAGGCGCCCGGCGTGCTCGGCCAGCCACTGTTCGACCCGGTCGAGCGGGGCGGCCACCGACAGCATCATCCCGGCGCCGGCCAGGCCGGCCAACGCCTGGCTGCGCAGCGCCACCACCCGCGCGGCGTCGGAGAGCGAGACGGCGCCGGCGACGCACGCGGCCGCGATCTCACCCTGCGAGTGGCCGACGACCGCCGCGGGCCGCACACCGTACGACTCCCACCAGGCCGCCAGCGACACCATCACGGCGAACAGCACCGGCTGCACGACGTCGATCAGTTCCAGCGACGGTGCGTCCGGTTCCTGGCGGAGCACCCGCTCCACGGAGAAGTCGACGAACTCGGCCAGCGCCGCGTCGCACTCCCGCAGCCGCGCGGTGAACACGGGCGAGGTGTCGAGCAGGCCGGCGGCCATCCCGGCCCACTGCCCACCCTGACCGGGGAAGACGAACACGACACCGCCGGCGGGCCCGGCCGTGCCGGTGACGACGCCGGCCGACGGCTGCCCCTCGGCCAGCGCCGTCAGTCCCGCCGGTTCCAGCGCGACGGCCCGGTGTTCCAGGGTCGCCCGGCGCAGCAGCGCCCGGCCGACGGTGGCGGGGGCGAGCCCGGGCCGATCCCGCAGGAACGCGGCGAGCCGCGCCGCCTGGCCGCGCAGGCCCGCCGCGTCCCGCGCCGCGAGCACCAGCGGCACGACAGCCGGCTCGGCCGGCATCCCGTCGGCCGCGTCGGACGCCGGCTCGGCGGCGGCCTGTTCGAGGATGATGTGCGCGTTCGTCCCGCTGATGCCGAAGGACGAGACGGCGGCGCGGCGCGGGCGGTCCAGCTCCGGCCAGTCGCGTTCCTCGGTCAGCAGCTCCACCGCACCGGACGTCCAGTCGATGTGCGGCGACGGGGCGTCCACGTGCAGCGTGCGGGGCAGCACACCGTGCCGCAGCGCCATCACCATCTTGATCATTCCGGCGACGCCGGCGGCGGCCTGCGTGTGGCCCAGGTTCGACTTGACCGACCCTAGCCACAGCGGACGTCCCTCGGCCCGGCCCTGGCCGTAGGTGGCGAGCAGCGCCTGCGCCTCGATCGGGTCACCCAGGCGGGTTCCGGTGCCGTGCGCCTCGACCACGTCGACCGCGGCCGGGGGCAGGCCGGCGTCGGCGAGGGCCGCGCGGATCACCCGCTGCTGGGACGGGCCGTTGGGGGCCGTCAGCCCGTTGCTCGCCCCGTCCTGGTTCACCGCGGTGCCCCGCACCACCGCCAGCACCTCATGACCGAGCCGACGCGCGTCACTGAGCCGCTCCACCAGCAGCACCCCGGCACCCTCGGACCAGCTCGCGCCGTCGGCGGCGGCCGAGAACGGCTTGCAGCGGCCGTCCGAGGCCATCCCGCCCTGGCGGGTGATCTCGACGAAGGTGTCCGGGTTCGCCATCACCGACACCCCACCCGCCACCGCCAGATCACACTCACCACGCCGCAACGACCCCACCGCCAGATGCAACCCCACCAACGACGACGAACACGCCGTGTCCACCGTCACCGCCGGACCCTCCAACCCGAACACATACGCCACCCGCCCCGACACCACACTCCCCGACGTCCCCGTCGCCAAATACCCCTCCACACCCTCAGGAACAACCACCAACCGCGACCCATAATCGTGATACATCAACCCCGCGAACACACCCGTCCGCGAACCCCGCAACCCCAACGGATCCAACCCCGCCCGCTCGAACACCTCCCAACACACCTCCAGAAACAAACGCTGCTGCGGATCCATCGCCAACGCCTCACGCGGCGAAATCCCAAACAACCCCGCATCAAACCCCGCCGCCCCGTACAGAAAACCACCCGCCCGCACAAAATCACCCGCGACATCCCACCCACGATCCACCGGGAACGGACCCACCGCGTCCACCCCCACCCACACAACCCCCCCCACCCCCCCCCGCCACCCCACCCCAC